>CAUPZK010000033.1:0-21426 GCA_963515835.1 uncultured Aggregatibacter sp. | reverse complement strand
AATCTGTATTAGCAGGTAGCATCATCGTTCGTCAACGTGGTACTAAATTCCACGCGGGCAACAACGTTGGAATGGGACGTGACCACACCTTATTCGCGACAGCTGATGGTAAAGTAAAATTTGAAGTAAAAGGCGAGAAGAGCCGTAAATACGTAAGTATCGTTACTGAATAATTTTATAAAATAGAATAAAATGCCCTGCTCAATGCAGGGCTTTTTTGTAGGAAAAATGATGAAACAACAACCTATGTTAGGTTTTCTTTTTGCTCTGATCACCGCCATGGCATGGGGCTCTTTGCCTATTGCATTAAAACAAGTTGTTTCCACTATGAATGTGGAAACCATCGTTTGGTATCGCTTTATTGTTGCCAGTGTTGTTATCCTCTTAATCCTTGGTTACAAAAAAGCGTTGCCCAACATATCAAAACTGGGTTATTACAGTACGTTAGTTATGGTTGGCGTACTAGGATTAGCCGGTAATTTTTTCTTATTTAATAGCTCACTCAATTACATTGAACCTTCCGTTGCACAAATTTTTATCCATTTATCGTCTTTTGGTATGCTCATTTGTGGCGTTGTGATTTTTAAAGAAAAATTAGGGATACACCAAAAAGCCGGTTTAGCCCTATTAATCATTGGATTAGGTTTATTCTTTAATGATCGGCTAGAAATCTTCCACGACTTAAATACCTACTCCACGGGTGTTTTCCTCAGCATTAGCGCGTCCTTAATATGGGTTGCCTACGGTATGGCACAAAAACTCATGCTAAGAAAATTCAGCTCACAACAAATTTTACTGATGATTTATTTCGGTTGCACCCTTGTCTTTACGCCTTTCGCTAAATTCTCGCAAGTACAAGGCCTAACGCCTATCAGCCTTGGTTGCTTAATTTACTGTTGTTTAAATACGCTATTTGGTTATGGTGCTTATGCTGAAGCATTAAACCGTTGGGAAGTGTCAAAAGTCAGCGTGGTCATTACCTTGGTTCCGTTGTTTACCATTTTATTTGCACACTTTGCTCACTATATCGACCCAACAGATTTTGCCGCCCCTGAACTAAATACTATTAGCTATATCGGTGCGTTTATTGTAGTATGCGGGGCAATTTTATCCGCCATCGGGCAAAAGTTATTTCCTGCTCGACCAAAAGTGCGGTAGTAATTTTCAGTATTTTGGAGAAGTTGAATGAAATTTATTGATGAAGCTTTGATTCGTGTCGAAGCAGGTGATGGAGGCAACGGCTGTGCCAGTTTCCGTCGTGAAAAATATATTCCTAAAGGCGGCCCTGATGGCGGCGACGGCGGCGACGGCGGCGATGTGTATTTAATCGCTGATGAAAACCTCAACACCCTTATCGACTACCGTTTTGAAAAACGCTTTGCCGCCGAACGCGGCGAAAACGGGCGCAGCGCGAACTGCACCGGACATCGAGGCAAAGACATTACTTTACGTGTACCGGTAGGAACGCGCGCTATTGATAACGACACTCAAGAAATTATCGGTGATTTAACCAAAAATGGCATGAGATTATTAGTTGCCAAAGGTGGTTATCATGGCTTAGGTAATACTCGTTTCAAATCCTCTATTAACCGTGCGCCACGTCAAAAAACCATGGGGACACCAGGAGAAAAACGCGATTTACTATTAGAATTAATGTTGCTCGCCGATGTTGGCATGCTTGGTTTACCGAATGCCGGTAAATCTACGTTTATCCGTGCTGTTTCTGCAGCCAAACCAAAAGTCGCTGATTATCCGTTTACCACCTTAGTGCCAAGTCTAGGCGTAGTGAAAGTAGATGACAATCGCAGTTTCGTTATCGCAGACATTCCAGGGTTAATAGAAGGAGCATCAGAAGGTGCCGGATTAGGTATTCGCTTCTTGAAACACTTAGAACGTTGTCGCGTATTAATTCATTTAGTAGACATCAATCCGATTGACAATTCTGATCCTGCAGATAACGTAGCAATTATCGAATCTGAGCTATTCCAATACAGTGAATCCTTAGCGGATAAACCACGTTGGCTAGTGTTCAATAAAATTGATACCATGAGCGATGAAGAAGTTCATGCACGTGCAGAAGAAATTGCTGGACGCTTAGGCTGGGAAGAAGATTATTATTTGATCTCTGCTGCGGCGGGTAAAAATGTTCCTCAATTGTGTCGCGACATCATGGACTTCCTAGAAGCGCATCCGCGAGAAACGGAAGAAATGCCGGTAGAAAATGAAGAAGTGAAATTCAAATGGGAAGATTACCATCAAGAGCAATTAGAAAATGCTGATTTTGATGATGAAGATGATGCTGACTGGGATGACTGGTCAGAAGAAGATGAAGAAGGCGTAGAAATCATCTACAAGCCTTAATTCGATATAAAAAGTGCGGTCAAAAATCTACGTGTTTTTTGACCGCACTTTTTTTATGAATTACCGCAGAGAAAACTAGCCTTTTCGGGCACTTTTCATGATTCGCTCTTTTGCCACTTTCCACTCGCGTTCTTTAATATCTTCTCGCTTATCCTGTTGTTTCTTCCCCTTCGCCAAACCAATTTTGACTTTTGCCCATGCACCTTTCCAATATAAAGAAAGGGCAATTAGCGTAAATCCATCACGGTTTGCTTTGCCGAACAAAGAATCCAATTCACGTTGTTTCAGTAATAATTTACGGGTGCGGGTTGGGTCACACACGACATGCGTCGATGCTACGCTTAAAGGTTGAATACTCGCACCAAATAAAAAAGCTTCACCATTTTTAAAAATAACATAACTATCACTTAAATTTGCTTTGCCGGCGCGCATAGATTTCACTTCCCAGCCTTGCAATTCAAGACCTGCCTCAATTTCATCCTCAATAAAATAATCGTGTCTCGCACGTTTATTTAACGCGATCGTATTAGAACCGGGTTTTACTTTTTTCTTGGTCATATACTATTGGAAACTAAACATAAATTGGTGCACATTCTACCGAATCCACGCAAAGATAGCAAAAGCACACAATAAGGATAATTTGTCTCACGTTTGGCAATAAGGGCGACTTGTTGATTTTTGATACGATTAAAGAGTGAAATGTATCCGGTCATTTCCGGTTACATCAAAACTGCAAAAAAAAACTCACCGCACTTTTTCTTTGGGGATAAAAAAATCAGCGCCCAATGCGCTGATTCCCTTTATTCTAACTCTCCACAGAAGCGATAACCTTCTCCGTGAATAGTCGTGATGATTTCCGGTGTATCAGGATGATCTTCAAAATGTTTTCGAATACGGCGAATCGTGACATCCACCGTGCGATCTTGTGGCTTAAGTTCACGTCCTGTCATTTTTTTCAATAATTCTTCACGGGTTTGAATTTTTCCTGGATTTTCGCAGAAATGCAACATAGCACGAAATTCACTGCGTGGTAGCTTACGCTCTTCGCCTTCCGGCGTAACCAAAGTACGGCTATTTAAATCTAATGTCCAACCATTAAATTTATATTGTTCGATTTGATGAGCACGCTGATTTTCCTGCATTGTACGCTGTAATAAATTACGTGCACGAATCGTTAATTCACGTGGATTGAACGGTTTGGTAATGTAATCATCGGCCCCAATTTCTAAACCAAGAATTTTATCAACTTCATTATCTCGGCCCGTTAAAAACATTAATGCAATATCTGCATTCTCACGCAACTCACGAGCAAGCATCAAACCATTTTTCCCCGGCAAATTAATGTCCATAATGACCAAATTAATGTCTTCCGCCTCTAGAATTCGGTGCATTTGGGAACCATCAGCTGCTTCAAAAACATCATATCCTTCGGCTTCAAAAATACTTTTTAATGTATTTCTGGTAATCGTCTCATCTTCAACAATTAAAATTTGTGGTGTTTGCATCAGCAAATCCTTCATTTTCTTAGTTATTACTTAGGTATTCAGTTATTTAACAACACATAATCTGAATTTTATAATTGCAACATAATTCTAACAACAAAAACGATTAAATGAGAATTTATTCATATTTGATTTTGTGATCTATATCATAAAACCAACAGGATTCAGCAAATAAAAAATCCTTCAATAAACAATGTTATTGAAGGACTAAGCTAAAATTACACACAAAGCTAAAATACGAGAGGAATCAACGTTTTTTCTTACCACCCTGGCGCGCTTTAAAACGTGGGTTTTCTTTACAAATCACATATACAACACCATGACGACGTACCACTTTACAACCAGGATGGCGAGTTTTTGCTGTTTTTAATGAAGATAAAACTTGCATAAACATTCCCTATTTTGATTTAAAGATACTGAACTTGCCATAACGGTTAGCAAAATCACTGGCACGACCTTCATTGGCGACTTGTCTAACTTTACCGGTATAGAATGGATGTGATGCTGAGGACGTATCACACATAAATACCGGATATTCTTTACCATCTTCCCATTTCATAGTATTTGTGGTTCTGGCACAAGAACGAATTAAAAAACCTTGCTTAGCATTGGAATCATAAAAAAGAACGGTACGATAATTTTCCGGATGAATCCCTTTTTTCATTTTCTACAACCTTATTTCTTGATGAAAAATAACAATGTGCGCCATATTACACAAAAAATGTTACCCAAGCAAACTTATTTTAAGATAAAAAATAAGAGAAGGAAAGAAAGTGTTAAATCAAGCTTTACACAATCAGAATAACTTAGAAAAACACCAAAAACGCCTAATTAATTTTTATAAAAAACAATGTTATTTTCGACCGCACTTTAATAAAAATCTAATAAGTTCTTATTTCAGGTGCTTGATAGGATCTAATAAACTTTTCTATTTCAAGAAGATCTGTGCTGAATAATAATTTTTCAAAATGTGTTTGACTCAAGAACCCAATATTTACCATGCTTTGATACATGCTTCTGAGTGGCTCATAAAAACCATTTTGGTTAAATAAAATACAAGGATGAGGGTTTTGTCCAATACGCGACCAAGAATATACTTCACATATTTCTTCTAGAGTTCCCGGGCCACCCGGCAACGCAATGCAAGCATCCGCGAATGCCAACATCTTCGCTTTTCGTTCCGCCATAGAATTAACCACGATAATTTCTGTACAACCACTATGGGCGACTTCTCTTTCTCGCAAAAATTGAGGAATCACACCGATTACCTCTCCACCATGAGATAATACGGTATCTGCCAACAGTCCCATGAGCCCTGCTTTGCCCCCACCATAAATCAATCGGTGATGATATTTTGCAAGCCATTTACCTAACTCAATTGTTGCCTGCTGATACGCCTGCACATTCCCCAATGCCGCACCACAATAAACGGTGATATTCATTTTATTCCCTCAATAATATGACTTCGTACGAAGTCGGCTCACTGTGAATTTATTTCACAAAAAACGCGACTATAAGGTCGCGATATTTTACAGCAATTTGTTTTCTGTGGTGCTAGAATGTGCCTCATTTTATGGAAAATCATCACTGTATCTTATGAAAAAACATCTTCTTCTCGCGTTCTGTTTACTCACAACATTGAATCTACAAGCTGCCGATCTTTTCAATAACAAACCCAAATTCTTACCGGTGGATCAAGCATTTCAGCTACATGCAGAACAGCAGCATGAAAATATTTTGTTGAATTGGCAAATTATCGATAATTACTATCTTTACCAAGACAAGCTGGAATTTTCACTTAACGGCAAGCCAATTGACGCTCAACCGCAATTTTTAAGTACGGCGGAACAATATCAAGATCCTTATTTCGGTACGGTAAATATTTTCAAGCGCCAGCTTGCCCTTAAGTTACCGTTGCCAAATAAAGGCGCACAAGATCTTTTAGACGTTACCTACCAAGGTTGTACCCAAGGCTTTTGTTATCCTCCGGAAACCAAACAATTTGTACTCGGTGAAATTCCACAAGTGGCTATGACCGCGCAACTGAAAACGGATGAATTGCAAAGTGCGGTAGGAAATTCAGATGTTTTATCATCACAACAAAATCAACTTGCTGACAGCCTATTTCAGAGCAAGTATGCCATGTTGTGGTTTTTTGTCCTCGGTATCGGTTTGGCTTTTACCCCTTGCGTCCTCCCTATGCTACCGTTGTTATCAGCCATCGTGATTGGTAGCCGCACAGAAAAAAGCAGTACATGGCGAGCTTTGGCGTTAAGTTTCGTGTACGTGCAAGGCATGGCATTAACTTATACTTTATTGGGTTTATTGGTCGTACTCATCGGTTTGCCGTTCCAAGTGGCGCTACAAAGCCCTTATGTTTTAATTGGATTGTCGCTTGTTTTTACCTTGCTTGCGCTTTCAATGTTTGGTGTATTTACCTTACAACTGCCCTCCTCATTACAAACTAAACTGACTCAACTGAGTCAACAACAAAAGAGCGGTGCCTTTTTCGGTGTATTTGCCATGGGAGCAATCGCCGGTTTAGTGGCATCCCCTTGCACCTCTGCTCCACTGTCCGGCGCGTTGCTGTATGTGGCACAATCAGGGGATTTTGTGATCGGTGCGTTAACCTTATATTTATTAGCCCTCGGCATGGGTTTACCGCTCATTTTGATTACCGTCTTCGGCAACAAAATCCTACCAAAATCCGGCGCTTGGATGGAAAACGTAAAAACCGCATTTGGTTTTGTCATGTTAGCGTTACCGGTGTTTTTACTTTCCCGTATTCTTCCTGCCGTTTGGGAACCTCGTTTATGGGCATTACTCGGCGCAAGTTTCTTTGTCTGGCTAGCCATACAAATGCGTACCTACGGCATTGGGTTATTCTTCCGCATTCTTTTTCTCATTGCGGCCATCACATTAGCTCAACCGCTACAAACATGGTTATGGCAAAATAATACGCAACCCACAGAGAACCAAAGTGCGGTTCAAAATTCACTTGAATTTCAACAAGTGCACAGCTATGACGAGCTTCAACAAGCATTAGTACAAAATCCCAAAGCCATGGCAATGGTCGATCTCTATGCAGATTGGTGCATTGCCTGCAAAGAGTTTGATCATAAAACCTTTGCCGACTCAAAGGTGCAAGCTGCGTTAAAAGACGTTTTATTGTTAAGAATCGATATGACGAATAACAGCGAAAATAACCGCACTTTAATGAAACAGTTATCGGTAACCGGTTTGCCGACATTGATTTTCTTTAATGCCGAAGGCAAAGAAATCGCAGCCCAGCGCATTACCGGCTTTATGGAAAGTGATGTCTTTTTACAAACACTCCAAGCGGCTAAAAACAGTATTCATTAACGATTAAGAAAAAATCCTTTTCTTTTTTAGTCATTTTTTTCTCCGAGATTAATTGTTAGCATATGCAACCTCAATTTTGATTACTTCTATTTAAGGAAAGGAAAATGTTTTTAAACAAATACAGCAACTACTTTTTAGGTCTATTACGTATCGTTTCAGGCTATGCTTTTGTGTTGCACGCAACAGCAAAATTCTGGGAATTCCCTGTTTCCATGACTGGCGGCAATGGCGCTGTGGAATTGGCTTCATTAATGGGCGTAGGTGGCATCATTGAGCTTGTATTCGGTATTCTCTTAATTTTAGGTTTATTTACTCGCGTCTCCGCTTTCTTACTAAGTGGCCAAATGGCGGTCGCTTACTTCATGTTCCATGCGCCTAAAGGTTTCTTATTTCCATTAGCCAATGGCGGTGAAACCGCATTTTTATACTGCTTTATCTTCTTATATTTTGTATTTGCCGGCGCCGGTGCATTCGCATTAGATAACAAAATCAGTAAAAAATAATCTTTCAAACGGAAGATAAAAAACCGCACTTGAGGTTTACTTCAAGTGCGGTCATTTTTATCGGCGTTTTTTCGCAAGGAAATTATTTACCGCTCCATGCTTTAATAGCATCTAAACGGGCTTTCACTTTGCTTTGGGAATCACCTTTGAAATAATCCTTAGCTAAACCGCCTTCCCAACCACCGTAGTTCGGGTTAGGTAACACAATGTAAGTTTTACCGAATTTAGCTTGGTTTTTCGCCACAAAATCACGACGATCTGCATTTAATTTACCGTGTGTTGCATCACCGAAGTCATCTAAGTTATCACCGACATAAAGTACGATGTCATAACCTTGGCTTTCAATTTCAGCAAAACGAGCGGATTTGGCTGATTTATCTTTTTTGAGGTAAAGAGAGGATTCATCAACACCCGTAAAACCTAAACGTTTCATGTCATCAATGGTGCCGGCTTTTTCATTTTTGTCTTTACGATTAGACACATAGAACATTTTGCCTTTGTGTGAATTGACGTAATTATTAAATTCTACCGCACCGGCAATAGCGCCTGATTCTCTCGCATCAACCCAGCGAGTCCAATCTTTGCCATCAAATGGTTTATTATTTTGGATTTGCCAACCTGCGTATGGACTGTTATCAATCATGGTTTCGTCTAAATCCACGACAACCGCTTTTTTCTTGCCTTTTTTCACTTTTGCGTGATCAAAGGCGACTTTTGCCGTATTAAAAGCTTGATACGCCAATGCATTGTATTCACCGGATTCTTGCATCCAGTTAATGCCTAACACTGCTTGTTGCTGTAATTGAGCGTCGCCTTGTGTCGCCTGATGAGTACAACCGGCTAATACAAACGCAGAAACCACGGCAAGTGCGGTCATTTTTAATGTTTTTTTCATGAAATTCTCCTTTGGGTTTGATAAATCGCTAAAAACAATAGCGCCCCTATTTTGAATCAGGGGACTATTTTATTCAATAGCCATAAAAACAAAAAAGGCATGTTTAACACATGCCTTTTATTGATATCTTTATTTCGCTAAACATTGGCTATAGCTATCTGCGGTAAATTGAAGGAAAGCAGCATAAGAATTAACACCTAGTTTAACGGCATCGCCCATCGGGTCAAGACGTCCAACTTTTACTTGTGTAGCTTTGCTTAAACTTTCAATCACTTTTGGCGTGAACTGCGGCTCAGCAAATAAGCAGTTGACTTTGTGTTCGGCAATTTCTTCTTTAATTTTTGCCAAGGTTTTTGCACCCGGTGCCACCAACGGATTAATGGTGAAATAACCGGTTTGGTTCAACCCATAGGCTTGGTTGAAATAGCCGTAAGCATCGTGGAAAACATAAAAACCTTTATCTTTTACGCTTTCCAATTGTGTTTTGATTTTCGCGCTTTGCTCATCTAAAGTGCGGTTAAATTCCGCCACATTTTTTTCAATCTGTTCTTTTTTCTCCGGATATTGTTTCACCAGTTTTGCTGCAATGCGTTGCGCAACGGATTTACTGATATCAGGAGAATACCAAACGTGCCAATTTACGCCTAAGTCTTCATAATCGTGATCATGATGATGTTCATGCCCGGCGTGTTCATGTTTGTGATCCTGTTCTTCGTGTTTATGCTCATGTTTCTCGTGATCGTGGTGATGTCCTTCGTGGGCATGATCATGATCCTCATGGGCTTCACCTTCGCCATGATGATGGTGATGATGTTCACCTTTTAATAAGAACGGTTCAATGGCGGCAATGTCTTTGATGGTTAAGACTTTTTTATAGTCCAGATCATCAATGGATTTATCTAAAAAGGCATCCACATCCTCGCCGATCCAAATGACCATTTCAGCGGATTTGAGTTTTTGCACATCGGAGGGTTTTAAGCTGTAATCATGTGGTGACGCACCGGCCGGAACTAACACTTCCGTGTCGGTAATGCCGTCGGCAATCGAGGAGGCGATAAAACCTAAGGGTTTAACAGAAGTTACGATGGTTGCAGAAGCCACGGCGGAGAAAGAAAGAATCGCTGCGGCAATTGCCGTTTTTTTCAAACCTTGTACGAATTGAGTCATTGTGTTTCCTTTTATAATGGGACAGATAAATTAAACAAAACGCGACTAGGTTACTCTTTTTTCATTGAGATGACCATCTTTTTTTATGAAAAAAAATAAGTCAGCCTTTTTTCTGCAATAACTTATCAATGACACGAGAAACCGCAAAAAATCCAAACGTCGCCGTAATCATCGTTGCCGCACCAAAACCATTGGCGCAATTCATGGTGGCTGACGTAGAGCAGCTTTCGCCCATTTGAGGGAATATCAGTGGCTGAGTCGAAAAGACCGCCTCAATGGCGAATTTTCGTTTTGGGTTTTGTGTGAAGTGGTAATCCTTGCGTAAAACCGACCGCACTTTTGCCAACAGCGGGTCTTGAATGGTGCGGCTTAAATCAGCAATTTGAATTTGACTGGGATCCGTTTGCCCGCCGGCGCCACCCACGGTAATCATCTTGATTTTGTGACGTTTACAATAGGCAATTAATGCGGCTTTTGTTTTCACATTATCAATAGCATCAATGACATAATCATACTCTGCATGAAGGTATTGGGATAAATTCTCCGCAGAAATAAAATCATCAATGACATTGACATCGCATTCGGGGTTAATCAGCTTCACCCGTTGTTGCATGACCTCTGTTTTGAGCTGACCGATATTGCCTGTCAAGGCATGAATTTGGCGATTGATATTCGTGACACAAATATCATCCATATCAATCATCGTGATCTTACCCACCCCTGACCGAGCGAGCGCTTCCACCGCCCAAGAACCCACACCGCCAATGCCAATAACACAAATATGCGCTTGGCGTAAACGGGCTAACGCCTCGGTGCCATATAAGCGACCGATACCGCCGAAACGTTGTTCGTAATTATCTACGCGAGCCATTAGCGTAACACCCAAACGCGACCATAATGTTTTGACAAGCCGGCAATATGCCCCGCCTGATCACCGATACCACGATATAAATCGAAGTGGTGTCCGTTCACCGCACCGCCTACATCTAATGCCACCATCAAATGCAGTTTATGTTCGCCCGTCCAATTACCCTCATTGTCAATTTGTGGCACTTCAACGAGCAAGACGCTACCCAATGGAATCACACCACGGTCAGAAGCCACTGAAGCCATTGGCACTAATGGCACGCCTGCCGCGCCCTTCACTTTGCCATTCGGATCATTTTTGAAGAAGACATAAGACGGATTGCGTTCGAGCAAACCTTGAACCCGAGACGGATTTGCATTTGCCCAATCACGAATCGCTTGAATAGACATTTTTTCTTTCGGAATCTCACCGTCTTCCACCAACAAGCGCCCCACGGCGGCGTACGGGTAACCATTTTGACCGGCATACGCAAAATAATTCAAATTGCCTTCACCAAAATCGACGTAACCACTGCCCTGCACGCCAAGCAAGAAGTTATCGATCATGGAATCACTGTACGCCAGCTCCAATCCTTTTCCCTTCAATGCACCGGCATAAATTTCAGCACGAGAAAAACGCTTTTGTGACGGCAGCGCATAAATCGGTTGGTTATATTTGCCTTGCTGTGTGCGGCGCGCATGAATCACCGGAGAATAATAGCCTGTCATTAACACGTTTTGATAGCCGTCAAAGCCTTTCATCACTTGCGAATGAATACCAAAATTATTCAATTCGTTGACATTTGCCCCGGCAAGCACCCAGGCAGTAACCTTATCGTAAATCGGTGCAAAATTACTGCTTAATTTGCCGGAATAACTATGAATATTAGATAACTGCGCTAAAAAATCACCTTGGTTGATGACCGCACTTTTGTTTTCAACTTGATTTACCGGTGCCAAAATGGCTTGTTGATAACTTCTGCCCTGATAAACCGCCCCAAACTTCTGTGGATCAATATCGGATGCACCTGAATTACGCGGCGTTTTGCCGCCATTAGAGGAACAAGAAGCCAAAAGTACAATGGCGGATAATGTTAAAAATGTAGACCAAAGAGTTTGATTAAGGCGCATACAAAGTCCTAAATGAAAATAAACAAAATAAATCAGGGGCGAATTTTACACCAATTTATGCTGAATGGATATGCGCCCTGGATGGGCGATAAGAATAAAGTGAGGTAAATTTTCGACATATTTTTTCACATTTAGCCCGACGGAAAAGAGATTTCATGTTTAAAAAAACAACATATCGGCTATTTTTATAACAAACACACCTTATTTTTATGTTTAAACTTGCAATTCATTTTTAAACAGGTATATTTAGCGCCCTCTAACGCGGGGTGGAGCAGCTTGGTAGCTCGTCGGGCTCATAACCCGAAGGTCGTCGGTTCAAATCCGGCCCCCGCAACCAGATTCTACAAAAAAGGCATTCGTTTTTACGAATGCCTTTTTTCTTATCTTTTAAACCGATTTCGTTTCCAATGCGTCTAACAATTTCTGATGAATGCCCCCAAAGCTGCCGTTGGACATCACCAAAATATGATCTGTCGGTTTGGCTTCAGCAACAATGTGATGAACCAAGTCATCTAAATTATCGCTGTCATACGCCGGCTGAGTTAAATGCGCGGCAATGTCCGCCACTTTCCATGGAATAGTGTCCGGTTGGAATAAAAATACCGCATCCGCTTTTTCTAAGGCCGGCGCGATTTCCTCTTTATGTACGCCCATTTTCATGGTGTTAGAACGCGGTTCCAACACCGCTAAAATACGTTCATTTTGCCCCACTTTATCGCGAAGTGCGGTCAATGTGGCTTGTATTTCTGTCGGATGATGCGCGAAATCATCGTAAACCGTTACGCCTTGAATCTTGCCCTTCACTTCCAAACGGCGTTTTGCGTTAATAAATGTCCCCAGTGCAGCACAGGCATTTTCAATACTCACGCCAGCATGATGCGCCGCCGCAATCGCCATCAAGCCGTTACGCATATTGTGCTCACCTACGATATTCCAATGCACCTCTGCCACTTTTTCACCGTTATGGAACACGGCGAATTCCGTGCAATCGTGTTTAATGCGCTCCGCATACCATTCCTGATCGCGACCGACATATTGGCATTCAGACCAACAGCCCATTGATAAAGTTTGTTGCACGCTTTCTTCATGAGCAAAAGAGAGAATCCGTCCATTGTTTGGAATGGTGCGAATCATGTGGTGGAACTGGCGTTGAATGGCTTTCAAATCATCAAAAATATCCGCATGGTCAAAACCGATATTATTAATAATCAACGTACGCGGGTTGTAATGGACAAATTTAGAACGCTTGTCAAAAAATGCGGTGTCATATTCATCGGCTTCAATCACGAAATACGGACTCTTACCTAAACGGGCGGAAATCCCGAAATTGCCTGCAATACCACCGATTAAAAAGCCCGGTTGCAAACCGTTTTGTTCCAAAATCCACGTCAGCATCCCGGTGGTGGTAGTTTTTCCATGAGTTCCTGATACAGCCAGAACCCAACGATCACGCAATAAATTATCATGCAACCACAGTGGCCCGGAAGTATAAGGCAGATTATTTGCCAACATATATTCAATGCAAGGATTACCACGTTTCATGGCATTGCCCACAATCACCATATCCGGCGCCGGTTGCAGTTGGCTTGGGTCAAAGTGCGGTATGATTTCAATGTTATTTTCTGCAAGGAACGTGCTCATCGGTGGGTAAACGTTGGTGTCAGAACCGGTAACATGGTAGCCCATTTGTTTGGCAATCATGGCAATACCGCCCATAAACGTGCCGCAAATCCCTAAAATATGAAGATGTTTGGTTGTCATTTGGAGTCCTTATTCATTCCAATTTCTGATGTAAAGGCAAAAAATGTGTTATGAATCACAGAAATAGGAATCTTTTTAATCATCTGAAAACAAGGATGTTATAATAAGGCAAGTTACGATTTGAGTAAATTTATTCATCAAAGAAGGAAAAAGTATGAAAACGTTAGGCGAATTTATTGTAGAAAAACAAGCGGAATATCCAAATGCTAAAGGGGAATTAAGCGGCATTTTGTCCTCCATTCGCTTAGTGGCAAAAGTGATTCACCGTGATATCAACAAAGCCGGCTTAACTAACAACATTATCGGGAATTCCGGTATGCAAAACGTGCAAGGTGAAGCGCAAATGAAATTAGACTTATTTGCGCACAACACCATGAAACAAGCCCTCATGAGTCGCGAAGAAGTGGCCGGTTTTGCATCTGAAGAAGAAGAAAATTTCATTGCCTTTGATACGGAACGTGGTCGTAACGCGAAATACGTCATTTTAACCGACCCATTGGACGGCTCCTCCAACATTGATGTTAACGTTGCCGTCGGTACCATATTCTCCATTTATCGCCGCGTTTCACCGGTTGGCACACCAGTCACCTTAGAAGACTTCATGCAACCGGGCAATCGCCAAGTGGCAGCTGGTTATATCGTGTATGGCTCCTCCACCATGTTGGTTTATACCACAGGGAATGGCGTAAACGGCTTTACTTACGATCCATCACTCGGTGTGTTCTGCCTATCGCATGAAAACATTCAAATTCCAAAAACCGGTAAAATTTATTCCATTAACGAAGGGCAATACCTCAAATTCCCGGTAGGCGTGAAAAAATACCTGAAATATTGCCAAGAAGAAGATAAAGAAACTCAACGTCCTTACACTTCTCGTTATATCGGTTCTTTGGTGTCCGACTTCCACCGCAACATGCTTAAAGGCGGTATCTATATTTATCCAAGCGCGACAAACTACCCGAACGGCAAATTGCGTTTACTCTATGAAGGCAACCCAATGGCATTCTTGGCAGAACAAGCCGGCGGCGTGGCAAGTGACGGTTATAACCGCATTTTGGATATTCAACCGACTGCATTACACCAACGCGTTCCGCTTTTCATCGGTTCTAGAGAAATGGTGAAAAAAGCCGAACAATTAATGCGTGATTTTAAAGAGTAATCCATTAAGTGCGGTCAGAAAAAAGACTGTTTTTATTGACCAAAAAATAAACATATTGAAAAACCGCTTAAATCAAGCGGTTTTTTATTTTTCCCTATAAAAAGTTCTACTCTATACCCCAAATAATGACAATATTTCCTTTACAACGCCCATAATTTTCATATCATGTCCCGATTCTCCATAAAATGCTTTATCGTTTTAGTTACATGGAGACATAAAAATTGAATATATTTACTACAACCTTGGAGTTTTATATGTTTTCAAATCAAAAATTTAATTTAACAATGTTATCTGCGTTAGTAGCGGTATCTTTTAGTCCTTATGCTTCAGCGGCAGGTGAATTCAAAACCAGCTCAACCGGTATAGAAATTGGTCTGTCTGGTTCAAACGCTTACGCATGGGATGATACCGCAATTGCCATCGGTAAAAATTCCCAAGCAATGAGAAAAACAGATTCTCGCTTACCTAATGGCCAAGGCGGTATTGCTATTGGTACAAATGCCTTTGCTAACCAAAATGGAATCCATATTGGTAACGTATATGATAAAGATACCATTCAAGTGGCTCGCGCTGGAGCAACCGTTGTTGGTACCAATTCTGTGACTGGTGGAGTTGTATCAACTATTGTCGGTATGGAATCTGTAATTAAAACAGATACCAATGTTAAATATTTTGGCCAAGCGGCTGTTCAAGGTACAGCATCAACAATAACAGGCGCCTATAACAAAGTAATGGCAAATAGCAATAAAACGTTTGATGGGGTTGGTGTTTTAGTCAATGGTTCTGCGAATACCGTTGAAGCATCAAATGGTGTCATGATTTCCGGCGTAGGCAATAAAGTAACCAACTCTTATAAAGCTGCTAGCCTTGGTTTTTCAGATCTTCTAAAACTAAGAGGTGGAGAATTTGATGTTCTAGCGAATAAAGAGCTCGGTTCTGTCATGGTAAACGGCGGTGGCAATACAGTAGACTACGCTAACTTATCTTCAACCACCGGTATCGGCAATACATTAAAAGGTAAAGAAGGGGCGCTTGTAACACGCACTTCAGTCAATGGTTATAAAAACTCCGTCACCGAATCCTCCAACACGCTAGTCATGGGTAATGAAAATAACGTAAAAAAATCTGACGGTACAATTTTATTCGGTAATAAAGCGACGTTAAATGAAGTAAAAGATTCCGTCTTGTTCGGTCACAATATTACTGTCAAAGACAACGCTGAAAAAGTTGTCGCGTTAGGGGACAGTTCAAATGTACAAGTGAGCACAGGTGTTGCTTTAGGTGCCTCTGCGACCGCAGACAGAGCGGCATTAGATGAAAATGCAGTTGATACAGCAGAAGCTAACGTAGATGCTGCTAACAATAAAGTTTATGCCATGGATAAAGCCGAAGCTGATAAGAAAAAAGCTGTAAAAGACACCGTTAAAGGCAAATTAGCTGCTGTTTCTGTCGGTTCATCTACTGCGACAAGACAAATCACTAATCTTGCTGCTGGTTCTGCTGATAGCGATGCGGTGAACGTAGCACAGTTAAATTCCGTAGCTTCTGTGGTGACATCCCATTCTGAAACGATTGAAAAACACACAACACAAATTAATCAAAATACTAATGTGATTAATCAAAACACCGCAGCAATCAATGAATTACGCAGTAATGTGAATGCAGTGAAAAAAGAATTGAGAGCGGGTGTCGCCGGTGCAATTGCAACCGCAGGCTTGCCACAAGCTTATACCCCGGGTAAAAGCATGGTTGCGGCGACAGTTGGTGGTTACCGTGATCAAAGTGCTTTAGCTGTTGGTGCATCACATATTACCAATGACGGAAAAGTCGTGTTCAAGTTAACCGGTAACGCGAATACTCGTGGTGATATTGGTGGTTCTATTGGTGCCGGCTATCAATGGTAATGAATTTTACTCAACCATAAAAAAACAAAAACCTCCTCAGAATTGAGGAGGTTTTTTCTTACCTAAATAACGCATTACACCAAATACGCAAAATTTGCCCACAATGGTAAACTGGCCGTCATAAGTAAAAGAATGAGAAGGCTGTTATAAGACAACGCCCATTTTTTGAAAACATGCATTGCCAATATGGCCGCCATCACTAAATGCAATAAGAGATAAAGCAACAAAGCAAATTCGTTGGTAAAAACCACCGCACTTTGTTGAGAAAGCATGAATAAATTTACACATACAAACAGCGCATTCAGTGCCAGGAACACAATCGCCGCCAACATTAACAACGCGATAAATCCTTTTAAGCGGTTGCGGGAAATCACTAAGGCTAAATTCGCCAAAATAATTCCTAACAGGATTTGTGCTACAGGATTAAATTGAATGAAGTTTGCTTCGTCAACCAGCATCAAGCAATAGCCAATAACACCCAGCATACCGATGAAACCGGCGATTTTTAATAAGGTATGACGTAATTTAACCTCAAACGGTTGCTTCCATGTGATGATGGCCATTGCCAAGCCACAAAGGCAAACTAAATCCATGGACACATTATGCTCATTCATTCCCACACTAAGCAAAAGCCAAACCAACCAAAAAAGCCCAAAATAAAGGTTTGCCCGTCCTAAACGGGAACGTTGTCCATTACAAATCTCACCTTTAATAAAGGCGATCAGACAAATCAGCTGTGCTGTTAATACACCAAGCGCCAAATGCGACATTGCGTTGGACGGCGGCTGCAACCAAAAGGCAAAAAAATCAATAACGAGTAACAAAAAAACGGGGAAAAAAGATGAAAGTGCGGTTAAAAATTTAGGTTGTTCTTCGGACATACGATTTCCTTGTGATAAACAAAGACAAAAATTGCCGTGCATTATGCAAGAATTCCCAAAAACGGTCAAAAGTTAGGGCAAAAGTGCGGTTAAAAAAAGCAACGTTTTTTCAATCCTCACAACACAAAATAAAGTTATGATCTAAAACATGGCATTTTGCCCCTTCTCTCTCTAAAATAACGCAAAAATTTACCGCACTTTAAGGAACCTTTATGCTGCTCAGCATTCTCTATATCATTGGTATCACCGCAGAAGCGATTACCGGCGCCCTTGCTGCAGGTCGAGAGAAAATGGATATCTTCGGCGTCGTTATTATTGCCAGCATGACCGCTATTGGTGGCGGTTCCGTGCGCGATGTGCTCTTAGGGCATTATCCGCTTGGGTGGGTAAAACATCCCGAATATTTTATTATCGTCGCCTCGGCTGCGGTGTTAACTGTATTTATCGCGCCTTTTATTCGCCATTTCATGCGTTATTTTCACACCATTTTCTTGGTACTGGATGCCGTTGGGCTTATCGTGTTTTCCATTATTGGTGCCCAAATCGCGTTAGATATGGGGCACGGCACAACAATAGCCGTAATTGCCGCCATTATTACCGGCGCATTCGGCGGCGTGTTGCGTGATTTATTGTGTAATCGCATTCCTCTCGTGTTCCAGAAAGAGCTATACGCCAGTGTGGCATTACTGGCGACGGCTATTTACATCGGCCTACAACATCTACAGGTAGATCAAAACATCGTCATTATCATTACCTTGATTGTCGGCTTTATTACCCGCTTACTGGCAATTTACTTTGAATGGGGCCTGCCGATTTTTGATTATCAGGAACAAGATATTTCAACGCATCATAAAGGCGACAAATTACCCCCAAAAACGAAATAGGAAAAAAGATGTCCATCAATTTAATTGAAATGGGAAAACAGGCGAAAGAGGCAGCCTTCATACTTTCCCAACTTTCCCAACGCGAAAAAAATCAAGCCTTAGCATTAATCGCCGAGCAATTAGAACAAGAACAAGATCGTATCTTAGCCGCCAATGCGCAAGACATCGAAAGTGCCAAACAAAACGGTTTATCTGACGCCATTATTGATCGTTTATTGTTAACGCCTGAGCGCTTACAAGGTATTGCCAACGATGTGCGTCATGTGATTTCTTTGGCAGATCCCGTTGGGCAACTTATTGACGGCGGTGTGTTAGATAGTGGTGTCAAAATTGAACGTGTTCGCGTGCCTTTAGGGGTTATCGGCACGATCTACGAAGCGCGTCCGAATGTGACCATTGATGTGGCAAGTCTCTGCTTAAAAACAGGCAACGCTGTCATTCTACGCGGCGGCAAAGAAACACAACATTCTAATAAAATCTTGGTGGACGTGGTGCAAACCGCCTTAGCGCGTGCCGGCTTACCTAAAGCAGCGGTTCAAGCCATTACTGATCCCGATCGTGCGCTGGTCATGGAATTACTGAAATTAGACCAATATGTCGACATGATCATACCTCGTGGTGGAGCTGCGTTGCATCAATTGGCAAAAGAACATTCAATCATTCCGGTGATTGTCGGCGGTATCGGCGTTTGTCATATGTTCATTGAAGAAACCGCCGATTTGGAAAAAGCACTGCCAGTGATTTTCAATGCAAAAACACAACGCCCAAGCACCTGTAACACCTTGGAAACGCTGTTGGTACAACGTAGCATTGCAAATGACTTTTTACCTAAACTGGCAGAAACGTTGAAAGCGAAAAACGTAAAATTACACGCAGATCCGACCGCACTTTTCTTATTGCAAAAAGCCGGTGCCAATGTGGTGCCATTGATGGAATCCGAACTGAAACAAGAATGGCTGTCATTGGATTTAAATGTAGTTGTCGTCGAAGATTTAGCACAAGCCGTCGCCCATATTCGTCAATATGGCAGTCAACACTCCGACAGTATTTTGACCTCTTCGCAAAAGCAGGCACAGCAATTTATCGCACAAGTGGATTCGGCGGCGGTTTATGTCAATGCCAGCACCCGTTTTACTGACGGCGGACAATTTGGTCTAGGGGCAGAAGTGGCGGTAAGCACACAAAAATTACACGCTCGCGGCCCCATGGGATTAGAGGCACTCACCACCTATAAATGGGTGTGCGTAGGCGATTATTCGATCCGTTCTTAAAAAAGAGGGTATTTTTTAAATATTATTTAAAAATCAAAATTAATTGTTTGACAAAACTTCGGTAAATCAGTATTTGTAGAGTAAACACACAAATCATACTTATTTATCGGAGTTTTTTTATGTCTCATCTTTCAGTCGCTAAATTCGGTGGCACCAGCGTCGCCAACTACTCAGCTATGCAATCTTGCGCCAACATCGTGATTGCCGATCCCAATACTCGCGTTGTTGTCCTCTCAGCTTCCGCCGGTGTTACCAATTTATTGGTTGCCTTGGCAAACGGTTGCGAAGAACCGGAACGCAATAAATTGCTAAATGAAGTGCGTCAAATTCAAGAAAATATTTTGACAGCACTAAAAGACGACAGTCGCGTGCGTCCAAAAATTGAAGCCTTATTAGCCAATATCACCTCATTGGCGGAAGCCGCGAATTTAGCCACTTCCTTGGCATTAACTGATGAATTAATCAGCCACGGTGAAATGATGTCTTCCTTGATTTTTGTGGAAGTGTTGCGTGAATTACAAATTGAAGCCACGTGGTTGGATGTGCGTACCATTGTTGCCACAAACAGCCATTTCGGCAAAGCCGCACCAAACGATGAACAAACCCGTCAAAACTGCGATAACCTCTTGAAACCGTTAATCGAACGCGGTGAATTAGTCATTACCCAAGGTTTTATCGGCCGTGATGAACAAGGTAAAACGACTACTTTAGGACGTGGCGGTAGTGACTATTCTGCGGCGCTATTAGCGGAAGTATTAAACGCACAAGATGTGTTAATTTGGACCGATGTTGCCGGCATTTACACCACCGATCCTCGCATCGTGTCAAACGCACAACGCATTGATACCATAAGTTTTTCTGAAGCGGCAGAAATGGCAACCTTCGGTGCGAAAGTGTTGCACCCGGCAACCTTACTACCTGCCGTGCGTAGCAATATCCCGGTCTATGTCGGTTCCAGCAAAGCGCCACAAGACGGCGGCACTTGGGTAACCCGCAATCCGCAACCTCGCCCGACGTTCCGTGCAATCGCCCTACGTCGTGACCAAACCTTGCTCACACTCTCCAGCTTAAATATGCTGTATGCACAAGGTTTCTTAGCCAATATTTTCACGATTTTAGCCAAACACAAAATTTCCGTAGATACCATTACCACATCGGAAGTCAGTGTTGCATTAACCTTGGATAAAACCGGATCGGCATCTTCCGGTGCAAGCTTGTTATCAGAAGAATTACTCCGTGAATTAAGTGAATTTTGCACAGTGAAAGTGGATGTGGGTTTATCTTTAATTGCGTTAATTGGCAATGAGTTACATACAGCCTCCGGTGTGGCCAAACGGATTTTTGAAACCTTAGATGCGTATAATATCCGCATGATCAGCTATGGTGCCAGCACCAACAACATTTGCTTATTAGCTGACAGTGATAAGGCCGATGATATTGTTCAAGTCTTACATCGTTCTTTATTTGAATAAAATGCATGAAAAAATGACCGCACTTTAAGTTTTTATTGATGCTTAAAGTGCGGTCATTTTTTAGAGATTTTTTGCAAAAATTAGAACATTAGCCAATTTCAGGCATAAAAAAAGTCGCTTTTGCGACTGTTTCTTACGATTATTTTTGTTACTAGAAAATGGTGCCCGAGGCCAGACTTGAACTGGCACGCCTCGAAAGGCGAGGGATTTTAAATCCCTTGTGTCTACCGATTCCACCACTCGGGCTGAGTGATTTACTAACTGCGTTCGATGGTTATGGAGGCGTGTCCCGGAGTCGAACCGAGCTACATGGATTTGCAATCCAG
>CAUPZK010000032.1:0-22359 GCA_963515835.1 uncultured Aggregatibacter sp. | reverse complement strand
ACAATCAATAATTTCTGATTCTCAATTTAGGCGGTTTAATAACCGCCTAAATTTTATCTTGCGTTACTTATTTCCCTCATAAAAAACTCCGTAAAAACTCACCGCACTTTATTGAAATTTTTCTTGAAATCAGTAAACTAGCGCACAATTTTTTGGCCTTGTTTTATGCAAGTTAAAAAATCACTTCTTTATAAACTTTAAATGTTACCAGTGAGTAGCAGAAGGACAATTCAATATGACTACAAAAGTAAATAGCTATGGCTGGAAGGCCTTGCTAGGCTCTGCCGTCGGCTATGCGATGGACGGTTTCGATCTTCTTATCCTCGGTTTTATGTTAAGTGCTATTTCTGCCGATTTGGGGTTAACTCCGGCGCAAGGCGGTTCTTTAGTCACTTGGACATTGGTTGGTGCTGTTTTTGGTGGCATCGTTTTTGGTGCATTAAGTGATAAATATGGCCGTGTGCGCGTATTAACGTGGACGATCATTCTTTTTGCAGTATTTACCGGTTTATGCGCATTGGCACAAGGTTATTGGGATTTACTGATCTATCGTACTATCGCCGGTATCGGTTTAGGCGGTGAGTTTGGAATCGGTATGGCATTAGCGGCGGAAGCTTGGCCGGCTCGTCATCGTGCGAAAGCGGCTTCTTATGTGGCGCTTGGCTGGCAAGTGGGTGTATTAGCGGCGGCATTGTTAACCCCATTATTATTGCCACAAATCGGTTGGCGTGGCATGTTTGTGGTGGGGATTTTCCCGGCATTTGTCGCGTGGTACTTACGTGCCCGTTTGCATGAGCCTGACATTTTTGTGCAAAAACAGACCGTACTTCCAAAGCCAACAAACCGTTGGGCGTCTAAATTGGAGTCATTCAAGTTATTGGTGAAAGATAAAGCCATCGCCAAAGTCAGTTTGGGCGTGGTCATCCTGACCTCCGTACAAAACTTTGGTTATTACGGCATTATGATTTGGATGCCGAACTTTCTCTCCAAACAACTGGGTTTCAGCTTAACGAAATCCGGCGTATGGACGGCAGTAACGGTTTGCGGCATGATGGCAGGCATTTGGATTTTCGGGCGTTTGGCCGATCATATCGGACGTAAACCAAGCTTCCTCTTGTTCCAAGCCGGCGCTGTGGTCAGTATCATTGCCTATTCACAATTAACGGATCCGAATACCATGTTAATTGCCGGGGCATTCTTAGGGATGTTTGTTAACGGCATGATGGGCGGTTACGGCGCTTTAATGGCAGAAGCCTATCCGACACAAGCACGCGCCACCGCACAAAACGTGTTGTTTAACTTAGGGCGTGCTGTAGGCGGTTTTGGCCCAGTCGCCGTGGGGGCGGTAGTTTCTGCGTATTCCTTCCAAATCGCCATTGCATTTTTAGCGGTGATTTATGTCATCGATATGTTAGCCACGGTGTGTTTAGTGCCGGAATTAAAGGGGAAAGAGCTACATTAATGTGATGAAAGTGCGGTTGAAAAATGACGTGTTTTTTTCCGCAGTTTTTTAGATTGATAAAATAGGGATAAATAAAAAGCCGCTTTTGATGATGTCAAAAGCGGCTTTTTCGTTGAAAGTGCGGTGAGAATTATGAGCGTTTCATAATCTCGAAGAACTCTTCGTTGGTTTTCGCCACGGCGAGTTTATCGATAAGGAATTCCATCGCTTCCACTTCGCCCATTGGGTTAAGGATTTTGCGGAGGATCCACATTTTTTGTAGCTCATCAGGGGTGGTAAGCAAGTCTTCTTTTCGGGTACCTGAACGGTTAAAGTCAATAGCCGGGAACACACGTTTTTCCGCGATTTTACGGGAAAGATGTAATTCCATGTTACCTGTGCCCTTAAATTCTTCGAAGATCACTTCGTCCATTTTGGAGCCGGTATCCACCAATGCAGTAGCGATGATCGTTAAGCTGCCGCCTTCTTCTACGTTACGCGCTGCCCCGAAGAAACGTTTTGGACGGTGTAATGCGTTGGCGTCCACACCACCGGATAAAATCTTACCGGATGCTGGGGTCACGGTGTTATAAGCGCGCGCTAAACGGGTAATGGAGTCGAGCAAAATCACCACATCTTTTTTGTGTTCTACAGAACGCTTGGCTTTTTCGATAACCATTTCAGCCACTTGAACGTGACGGGTTGCCGGTTCGTCAAAAGTAGAGGCAATGACTTCGCCTTTGACAGAGCGTTGCATTTCCGTAACCTCTTCCGGGCGCTCATCGATCAGTAACACGATAAGTTCGACATCAGGGTAGTTGTGGGTAATGCTTTGCGCAATATTTTGCAACAACATGGTTTTACCTGCTTTCGGTGGCGCGACGATCAAACCACGTTGGCCTTTCCCGATAGGGGCGGCTAAATCTAAAATTCGGGCGGTTAAATCTTCGGTAGAGCCGTTGCCACGTTCCATTCTTAAACGGGAATTGGCATGTAATGGCGTTAAGTTTTCGAAAAGGATTTTGCTGCGGGAGACTTCCGGTTTGTCGTCATTGACTTGGTCAACTTTAAGGAGGGCAAAGTAGCGTTCGCCTTCTTTTGGCGGTCGAATTTTCCCTTCGATTTTATCCCCGGTTTGCAAATTGAAACGACGAATTTGGCTTGGGCTGACGTAAATATCATCGGGACCGGCTAAATAGGAACTGTCTGCTGAACGTAGGAAACCGAAACCGTCCGGCAAAATTTCTAAAACGCCACCACCGAAAATATCTTCTCCGCCTTTCGCGTGTTGTTTCAAAATGGCAAAAACAATGTCTTGTTTGCGTAAACGGGCTAAATTTTCTAAACCCATTTGGTCTTCGCCGAGTTTCACGAGATCGGAAACGGGCATATTTTTAAGTTCTGTAAGATGCATAATTAATTTGAAAGTTATTTAGATTAGATGAATTAGAAATAAATGAATGGGGTATTTGAAATTGGCGCGTAAATTAGCATTAAATTCAAGCACTGTCTAGTTTTTAGCTGAGTTTTTCTTGTTTTGGTGATTGGTTTCAAACCGTATAGCAAAAGTGCGGTGGTTTTTACAGTGTTTTTAGCGTAGGTTTTAATTTTTCCTGTTTTATTTTCTGTAATTCATGCGGATGAATTTTTGGTGGATTTGCTTGGTTCGTGCTATTCTTAGCGGCAATTTTTTATAATGAATTTGAGATTATGCAACAGAATTATTTGAGTTCGGCACGTTTTGCCGATTTTCCGCTACATCCCTTGGTGTTACAGGCGTTGAACGATAAAGGATTTGAGTTTTGTACACCGATTCAGGCGCTTTCATTGCCGGTGACTTTACGAGGAAAAGATGTCGCAGGACAAGCCCAAACCGGCACGGGAAAAACAATCGCATTTTTGACCGCACTTTTTCACCATTTATTAACTCACCCAACCGAGACGGCTAAGAATCAACCGCGTGCGTTGATTTTGGCGCCGACCCGTGAATTGGCGGTGCAAATTGAACATGATGCGCAGGTTTTCTTAAAAACAACGAAATTTAAGACCGCACTTGCTTATGGTGGGGATGGCTATGATAAACAATTAAAAGCAATTGAAAACGGTGTGGATGTACTTATTGGCACGACCGGGCGGGTAATTGATTATGTGAAACAAGGCATTATCCGTTTGGACTCCATTCAAGTTGTGGTGCTAGATGAAGCGGATCGGATGTTTGATTTGGGCTTTATTCGTGATATCCGTTATTTATTGCGCAAATGCCCGTCTCCGCAACAACGTCTGACGATGCTGTTTTCCGCGACACTTTCTTACAAAGTGCGTGAACTTGCCTTTGAAGATATGAATGACCCGGAATACGTGGAAATTGCTCCGGAACAAAAAACCGGGCAGCAAATTAAAGAAGAATTATTTTATCCGTCTAACCAAGATAAAATTCCGTTATTGCTAACCTTGTTGGAGGAAGAATGGCCGGAGCGTTGCATTATCTTCGCTAACACCAAACATCAATGTGAGGCGATTTGGGGCTATTTAGCAGCGGACGGACACCGTGTTGGTTTGTTAACCGGCGACGTGGCGCAGAAAAAACGCCTTTCTTTGTTGAAACAATTTACTGACGGCGATTTGGATATTTTAGTGGCGACCGATGTGGCGGCACGTGGATTGCACATTGCAGAGGTTACGCATGTGTTTAACTATGATTTGCCGGATGATCGGGAAGATTATGTGCACCGTATCGGACGTACTGGTCGTGCAGGCGAAAGCGGGATTTCCATTAGCTTTGCTTGTGAACAATACGCGATGAATTTACCAGCGATTGAAGAATACATTGGGCACAGCATTCCGGTGAGTCAATATGATCCGAATGCATTGTTGCAGGATATTCCGAAGCCTTATCGGTTAAAACGGGAAGGCAATTTCAGTGCTCAGAACAATCAGCGTCGCAAACCGTTTCGCATGAAACGCTAGTCAAAAGATTGGCGGGTATTTTATTCAGTGTTAAAATTCGCGCCTTTTATCAATTGAGGAAAAATAATGTCATTAGTTGATTTCGTGGTGAATAAATTAGAGGCTTTAAAAGCCACTGATATTCTGCCTTTAAACGTGAAAGGGAAATCGTCCATTACCGATACCATGATTCTTTGCACCGGTACCTCTTCTCGTCACGTGTCTTCTTTGGCGCAGAAATTAATCACCGAATGTAAGCTTGCCGGCATTGATGTGTTTGGCGATGAAGGCAAAGAAACGGCTGATTGGGTCGTTGTCGATTTAGGCGAGGCTATCGTGCATATCATGCAGGCAGAAAGTCGCGAAATGTATCAACTGGAAAAACTTTGGGCATAAGGCATAAAGTGCGGTCGTTTTTTACGACGTTTTTTGAGGAGCGAGGATGAAAATTCAGTTAATTGCCGTTGGTACCAAAATGCCGGGGTGGGTGACCACAGGCTTTGAGGAATACCAACGTCGCTTTCCCAAAGATATGCCTTTTGAATTGATCGAAATACCTGCGGGTAAACGGGGCAAAAATGCCGACATTAAACGGATTTTAGAACAGGAAGGCAAAGCCATGTTAGCAGCGGCCGGGAAGGGGAAAATCGTGACATTGGATATTCCCGGTAAACCGTGGACCACCGAACAATTAGCGCAACAGCTAGAAGGTTGGAAAAATGACGGACGTGATGTGTGTTTTCTGATCGGGGGGCCGGAAGGGCTTTCACCTGAATGCAAGATGGCCGCTGAACAAAGCTGGTCGCTATCGCCTTTAACCTTACCGCACCCGTTAGTGCGTGTGGTGGTGGCAGAAAGCTTGTATCGTGCCTGGTCATTAACCACCAATCATCCTTATCATCGAGAATAAATGAACTTAAAAAAATTACTGTCTCAGCCGCAATACGATCCGATTCGTGATAAAAAAGCCGAGCGCAATTTATTTGCCCGTCGTGCTTTGGTGTCATTTATCGGTGTTTTGGCTTTATCAGCAATTTTGGTCTTGAATCTTTATAGTTTACAGGTGCTCAATTATGACAGTTATCAAACCCGTTCTAACGGAAACCGTATTAAATTGTTACCTTTGCCACCTACTCGTGGGCTAATTTATGATCGCCATGGTCACTTATTGGCAGAAAATCTAACCTTTTTTGGGTTATATATCGTGCCGGAAAAGGTAGATAATTTAGACCGCACTTTTGAGGAATTGAAAGTATTGGTCGGTTTAACTGACACAGATATTGAGAATTTCAAAAAAGAACGCCAACGTTCTTCGCGCTATACGTCCATTTTGTTGAAACCAAATCTAACAGAAGAACAAATCGCCCGTTTTTCGGTGAATCAATATAATTTCCCAAGTTTGGATGTGAAGCCTTATTTTAAACGGCATTATTTATATGGCGAGCCGTTAACGCATATTTTGGGCTATGTGTCGAAGATTAATGATCGTGATGTAGAGCGTTTAAAGAAAGAGGAAAAGTTGGCTAATTATGCCGGCACCCATGATTTAGGCAAGTTAGGCATTGAACGCTATTACGAGGAAGCCTTGCACGGCACCACCGGTTTTGAAGAAGTGGAAGTGAATAGTCGTGGTAAAGTGATTCGTAAATTACGCGAACAGCCAGCTATAGCAGGAAAAAGTATTCATTTAACTATTGATCTGAATTTGCAACTCTATGTTACCGATCTATTGGCAGGTCAAAAAGGTGCTGTCGTAGTGATGGATCCGAGAGATAGCAGCATTTTAGCTATGGTGTCCGTACCAAGTTATGATAATAATCTGTTTGTGGATGGCATTTCCGGTGAAGATTATAGTCGTTTGTTAAACGATCTGAATCGCCCCTTATACAGCCGTGTGACACAAGGGGCTTATCCACCGGCATCTACGGTGAAACCATTTATTGCGGTATCGGCGTTGCAGGAAAATGTGATTACACCGGAAATGACCATTTCCGATCCCGGTTATTGGGTTTTACCAAATACCACGAAACGTTTTCGCGATTGGCGTAAAGGTGGGCATGGTATGACGGATTTAAATAAAGCTATTACCGAATCTTCCGATACCTACTTTTATCAAACAGCCTATAACATGGGGATTGATCGCCTGTCTTACTGGATGAAGCGCTTTGGTTTCGGTGTGCCGACCGGTATTGATATTCAGGAAGAAACCGGTGCGAATATGCCGACTCGTGAATGGAAACAAAAACGTTATAAAAAAACCTGGGTGCAAGGCGATACAATTTCTGTGGGAATCGGACAAGGTTATTGGACAGCAACCCCTTTACAATTAGCAAAAGCGACGAGCGTGTTAGTGAATAACGGTAAAGTTAATACGCCACACTTAATGAAAAGTATCGAAGGGGCAGTAGTTGAGCCTTATAAAGATCCGTTGCTATATGAAGATATCACTGAACCAAAACAATACTATTGGGATGCGGCTAAGCGCGGGATGTATAACGTCGTGAATTCTGCAGCAGGAACAGGGCGTAAAGCATTTGCCGGAACGCCTTATCGTGTGGCGGGTAAATCAGGAACCGCGCAAGTTTTCACTTTAAAAGAAAATCAAAGTTATAACGCCGGCGCGTTAAAAAAAGAATTGCATGACCATGCTTGGTTTACCGCTTTTGCACCTTATGATAAACCACAAATCGTGGTGGCAATGATTTTGGAAAATGCCGGTGGTGGTTCCAGTAATGCCGCGCCTATCGTTAGAAAAATTATGGACTATTATTTTAAGCAAAATAACGGACAAACAACAGAAGAAATGCTAATGCCAACAATGCTGGGGACACCAAATGAAAATGAATGATCGTAATATTTGGTTGGAATTATGGCGTCGTTTACATATTGATTTGTGGTTGTTTATCGGACTCGTCGTCATTACCGGTTATGGTATGTTGGTATTGTATAGTGCATCCGGTGCAAATGAGGCTATGTTTCATAACCGTATTGTACAGGTGGGGCTGGGTTTTGCTGTTATGTTGCTGATGGCACAATTTCCGCCCAAATTTTATCAGAGAATTGCGCCTTATTTATTTGCACTTGGTATTGTGATGCTTGTTTTAGTGGATCTTATCGGGACAACCAGTAAAGGGGCACAACGTTGGTTGGACTTAGGGGTTGTGCGCTTTCAACCCTCTGAAATCGTCAAACTGGCAGTGCCCTTGATGGTGGCGGTATATTTAGGTAATCGGCCTCAGCCAATCAAGATAAAGGAAACCATGATTGCGTTGGTGATTATTCTTATTCCAACGCTGTTGGTGGCGATTCAACCGGATTTGGGCACTGCAATTTTGGTTAGCGGCTCAGGCCTATTTGTGGTATTTTTAGCCGGCATGAGCTGGTGGTTGATTTTAGCGGCAGTTCTCGCCTTGGCAGCATTTTTGCCGATTATGTGGTTTTATTTAATGCATGATTATCAACGTACCCGTGTATTAACCTTGTTTGATCCGGAAAAAGATTTATTGGGTGCGGGATATCATATTTGGCAATCTAAGATTGCCATCGGATCCGGTGGTACATGGGGTAAAGGCTGGATGCAAGGCACGCAATCCCAATTAGAATTTTTACCTGAACCCCATACGGATTTTATCTTTGCGGTATTAAGTGAAGAATACGGCATGATTGGTTTCTTGATTTTATTAGCTATTTATTTGTTTATTATTGCTCGCGGTTTAATGATTGGTGTCAGCGCACCAACGGCATTTGGGCGTATTTTAGTTGGGGCATTAACGTTAATTTTCTTTGTTTATGTCTTTGTTAATATTGGAATGGTGAGTGGTATTTTGCCCGTGGTGGGCGTGCCTTTACCATTGGTGAGTTATGGTGGCACATCTTATGTAGCAATTATGGCGGGTTTCGGCTTGCTCATGTCGGTCCATACTCACAAAGAACACTTTCTGAAGGGAACTAATTAAGTTTTCAGTTTTCTTAATTATCATCTCTATAGAGAGGGAGAAATTTAATGAACTTAAAGCAAACTGTAAAATATATTTTTATTTTGTTTTCATTTTTGACCGCACTTTCCGTGCAAGCAGAAACGAAAAAGCTTTATGGTGTGGAAGGACCAAAGTTAACACATCATCCTCTTTCTAACGTAACACAAACTTATCAAGTGAAGGGCGAAGTTTATACAACAAGAACGCATCAGGATGCGAAGGATTACAGTAAAGAAGGTATTGCTAGTTATTACCATCATAAATTTAATGGACGTCGCACTTCCAGTGGAGAGCCCTATAACTCCACTTTGTACACAGCAGCACATAAAACTTTACCACTGAATTCCTATGCAGTTGTAACGAACATAAATAACCAACGTAAGGTTATTGTGCGTATTAATGACCGAGGGCCTTTTTCTAAAGGGCGTATTATTGATTTGTCCCATGCTGCCGCAAAAGAAATCGGTATTATTGGTAGTGGGATGGGTATGGTAAAGATTGAAGCGTTACATGTTGATCCTAAAGGCGAACTTTCCGGCGCAGGTGCGTCTACGTTGGTGAAAACCAGTAATAATGAAGAAGGCTTAAAGCGTTTGCCGGTGGACGATCTTGATATTGATACGGAAGCATTACAAAACGTTAAAGTACCTCATATTCAAGATGAAAGTTACGAGTTGAGAATGATTAATTTAGCCAGCAAAAAACATGCTGAAGAGGTGATTAATCAACTTGCGTTAAAGAATATTAAAGCGGAAATTGCCGCGAATGGGCAGAAGTATAATATTCATTTGGGGCCGTTAAACTCGAAGGCTCAAGTGACTGATTTGAAAACACAATTAAAGCGATTAAATCATACTGAACCGCTAGTTGTGTATTCTTATAATAAATAACCGTTACATGATGTTAGGATGTTCAATCTTATGTTTAATAAAGTAGTAAAACACACAAAAATTGCATTAACTGCAGGCGTTTTAGGCGCATCGTTTAGCGCCGTGGCAGACGATATTCAATTTAATATTGCCGTACCGGAAATTAATGCGCAAACCTATATTTTAATGGACTATAACTCAGGCGCTGTATTGGCAGCATTAAATCCGGATCAACGCCAATATCCGGCGTCATTAACGAAAATGATGACCAGTTATGTAACGGGGCAAGCATTAAAACAAGGTAAAATTCATGATACGGATGTGGTCACGATCGGTGAAAGCGCATGGGGGCAAAATTTCCCTGGCTCATCCAAAATGTTTTTAAACTTAAACCAACAAGTTTCTGTTGCTGACTTGAATAAAGGTATAGTCATCGTATCCGGCAATGATGCTTGTGTGGCGATGGCAGAGCATGTTTCCGGCACGGTGACGAACTTCGTTACAACTATGAACAAATATGTAGAACAATTTGGTTTAAAGAACACTCATTTCACAACTGTTCATGGCTTGGATGATGAAAACCAATATTCTTCTGCTCGGGATATGGCAATTATTGGTGCGCATATTATTCGTGACTTGCCGGAAGAATATAAAATTTATGCAGAAAAAGATTTTACCTTTAATAAAATCAAGCAACCGAACCGTAATGGCTTATTGTGGGATAAAACCATTCATGTGGATGGCATGAAAACCGGTCACACAGACAAAGCCGGCTATAACCTTGTCGCCTCTGCCACCAATCCAAATAATATGCGTTTGATTTCTGTCGTGATGGGGGTGCCAACCTACAAAGGCCGTGAAGTGGAAAGCAAAAAATTATTACAATGGGGCTTTGCTAATTTTGAAACCTTTAAAACCTTTGAAGCCGGTAAATCTATTTCCGAACAACGGGTTTATTACGGTGATGAAAGCAATATTCAGTTAGGTGTGTTACAGGATGCTTTCATTACTATTCCGAAAGGTAAAAGTAGTGAGTTAAAAGCCCGTTATGAATTAGAGAAAAAATACCTCGAAGCACCATTGGCAAAAGGTCAAGTCGTTGGCAAAGTGGTCTATCAACTTGATGGTAAAGACATTGCCAGCGTGAATTTGCAAGTTATGCAAGAAGTTAAAGAGGGTGGTATTTTCGGTAAAATCTGGGACTGGTTAGTACTCACGGTTAAAAGCCTCTTTAGTTAATTTTTAAAAAACATTTCGAAAACCGACCGCACTTTTATGAAAGTGCGGTTAAATTTTTTAGGAAAAGACAAATGAACGATAAAAAAACGGTAAATTTAACCGACCTTGCACATGATAAAAAATTAAAAGATCTTCTTGAGTTTCCTTGTGATTTTACTTTTAAAGTGGTGGGAGCCGCTCGCCCGGATTTAGTGGATGATGTGGTTCAAACGGTTCATAAAACCATTAAAGGCGATTACACGCCAAGTACCAAAGAAAGTGGCAAAGGCACTTATCATTCTGTATCCATCAACGTACGAGCCGAGAATATTGAACAAATCGAGAAACTCTATAAAGAGTTGGCAGAAATCAACGGCGTGAGAATGGTATTGTAATCACCAAAGTGTGGTTATTTTTTATAGCGTTTTTAGGAAATCATCATGCAACCCGAATTAATTGTACGTCAGCTTGGCATTCGTGATTACGAGAGCATTTGGCACGAGATGCAGTCGTTTACTGATAACCGTACAGAAGATACCACTGATGAAATTTGGTTGGTGCAACATCCGTCGGTATTTACTCAAGGTCAGGCCGGCAAACCGGAGCATTTGTTGCAGCAAAGCGCTATTCCTGTGGTGCAATCGGATCGTGGTGGGCAGATTACGTATCACGGTTTAGGCCAGCAAATTATGTATGTGCTGATTGATGTAAAGCGTCATGAAAATTTAAATGTTCGCCAATTAGTTACCGCACTTGAGCAGTCAGTCGTAAGAACGCTGGCAGATTATGGTATTGAAGGTTACCCAAAACCGGATGCGCCCGGTGTGTATATTGATGGCAGAAAAATTTGTTCTCTCGGTTTGCGCATTCGACATGGGCGTTCATTTCACGGTTTAGCGTTTAATATCAACATGGATTTGAGCCCGTTTCATCAAATTAATCCTTGTGGTTATGCCGGATTAGAAATGTGCCAGTTGGCGGATTTTATTCCGACTAAGGAAGCAGACTGCGACAAGGTTTCACCACAATTAGTTAAGCATTTTGCCGAGCAATTAGGGTATAATGTAACAAATTGTTAACATTAATAAACAGCATTTCATCTCATTATCTTCACAAAAAACTAAGGAATATCAATGGGAACACCTTTTAAAATGGAGCGCGGTGTTAAATACCGCGATGCAGCTAAAACCTCCATTATTCCGGTGAAAAATATCGATCCAGAGCAAGAGCTACTAAAAAAACCGGAATGGATGAAAATCAAGATTCCGGCAAATGGCGCACGTATTCAAAGCATTAAATCCGGTATGCGTCGTCATGGCTTGCATTCTGTATGCGAAGAAGCCTCTTGCCCTAACTTACATGAATGTTTCAATCACGGCACAGCAACCTTTATGATTCTTGGGGCAATTTGTACTCGTCGTTGTCCGTTCTGTGATGTCGCGCATGGCAAACCATTACCACCGGATCCGGAAGAACCGCGCAAATTGGCAGAAACTATTCAGGACATGAAATTACGGTATGTGGTGATTACTTCCGTTGACCGTGATGATTTACCCGATCGTGGTGCGGCGCATTTTGCGGATTGCGTACGTGAAATTCGTGCGTTAAATCCGAATATTAAAATTGAAATTTTGGTGCCGGATTTCCGTGGACGCATTGAATTGGCGTTGGAAAAATTAAAAGAGAATCCGCCGGATGTGTTTAACCATAACCTAGAAAACGTGCCACGTTTGTACCGTGAAATTCGTCCTGGCGCTGATTACGAATGGTCTTTAAGCTTATTGAAAGAATTTAAAGCGATGTTCCCGCATATTCCGACCAAATCAGGTTTAATGGTAGGGTTAGGCGAAACAAACGAAGAAATTTTAGAGGTCATGCAGGATTTACGCGACCATGGGGTAACCATGTTGACTCTTGGACAATATTTGCAACCAAGTCGCCACCATTTACCGGTTGCCCGCTATGTTCCGCCGGCAGAATTTGATATGTTCCGCGAAAAAGCACAAACCATGGGCTTTGAACATGCGGCTTGTGGTCCGTTTGTACGTTCTTCTTACCACGCTGATTTGCAAGCAAGCGGTGGGCTGGTGAAATAATCTGAAAAGTGCGGTGGTTTTCACTGGCCTTTTTCAAGGTGAAAAACGTTGCTAGAAACAACCGCACTTTATGGCTTTCAATAAGAAAAAAGGAAAGTGAGTGATTCACTTTCCTTTTTGTTTTTTACTTATCGACTTATTGTTTTCGCCAAGTAGTGCCGTTCGGGCCGTCTTCTAACACAATGCCCATTTGCGTTAAGGCGTTGCGCGCTGCATCTGCAGCCGGCCAGTCTTTGGCTGCGCGGGCTTCGTTGCGTTGTTTGATGAGTCCTTCGATTTTGGCGACTTCGTCATCATCGGAACCGGCTTGTAAAAATTGTTCAGGATCGAGTTGGAGTAAACCGAGAATGCCGGCAAGTTCGCGTAAACGCGCGGCAAGTCCGTTGGCTTTGGCCATATCTTCGGTTTTCAGTTTGTTCAATTCGCGCGCCATTTCAAATAGCACAGAAAGGGCATTTGGCGTATTGAAATCATCATCCATTGCCTCACGGAAGGCGTCCACAAAATTTTCACCACCAAAAGCCACCGCACTTTTATCGGTGCCGCGCAATGCGGTGTAGAGGCGTTCCAATGCGCCATGAGCCAGATTGAGGTTTTCTTCGCTGTAATTTAATTGGCTACGGTAGTGGGCGCTGAGTAGGAAGTAACGTACGCTTTCCGCATCGTAGTGGCTTAATACATCGCGAATCGTGAAGAAGTTGCCAAGGGATTTCGACATTTTTTCTTTATCCACCATGATCATGCCGGAATGCAGCCAGTAGTTCACATACTGGTTACCGTGAGCGCAACAAGATTGAGCGATTTCGTTTTCGTGGTGCGGGAACATCAGGTCAGAGCCGCCACCGTGAATGTCAAAATGTTCGCCAAGTTGTTTGCTATTCATGGCAGAACATTCAATGTGCCAACCCGGACGGCCTTTGCCCCAAGGGGAATCCCAACTTGGTTCGTTTGGTTTGGACATTTTCCACAACACGAAATCCATTGGATTTTTCTTGATTTCATTGATTTCAATACGCGCGCCCGCTTGTAATTGTTCCAAATCTTGGCGGGATAATTTGCCGTATTCTTTGAAGCTTTCCACATCAAACATCACATCGCCGTTGTCTGCCACATAAGCATGTCCGCGCTGAATCAGTTTTTCAACAAGGGCAATAATTTCAGGAATGTGATGGGTCGCACGCGGTTCAAAGTCTGGACGCAAAATGTTCAAGGCATCAAAATCTTTATACATTTCCAGAACCATGCGATCGACGAGTTGATCGCAAGTTTCTTTGTTTTCCAACGCCCGTTTAATAATTTTATCATCCACGTCAGTGATGTTGCGTACATAGGTTAAATCATAGCCTAAATAGCGTAAGTAACGTGCGACAACATCAAAACACACAAAGGTTCGTCCGTGCCCGATATGACAGAGATCGTAAACGGTCACACCGCACACATACATGCTGATTTTGCCGGCGTGAATCGGTTTAAAAATTTCTTTTTCGCGAGTGAGGGTATTGAAAAGTTTTAACATATTGGAATCCAAATCTTTTTGAAAACGCACCGCACTTTATGGCGATTTGGGGCAGATTATGAAATAATGACGCTCTTTAATTTGTATAGGAAAAGCACAATGATTACACTACACACCAATTTCGGCGACATTAAAATTGCCTTAAATCATGAAAAAGCACCGGTAACGGCAGAAAACTTCTTAACTTATTGTAAAAACGGGTTTTATGATAACACAATTTTCCACCGCGTGATTGACGGTTTTATGATTCAGGGCGGCGGCATGGAAAGCGGTATGCGCGAAAAAGCCACTAACGCACCGATCAAAAATGAAGCGAACAACCGTTTAAGCAACAAGCGTGGCACCATTGCCATGGCGCGTACTTCCGATCCGCATTCGGCGACGGCGCAATTCTTCATTAACGTGGCCGATAACACCTTCTTGGACTACCGCTCAAAAGAAATGTTTGGCAAAGAAGTGGTGCAAGAGTGGGGCTATGCGGTCTTCGGAGAAGTGGTTGAAGGCATGGATGTAGTGGATAAAATCAAAGGTGTGAAAACCGGTAATAAAGGTTTCCACCAAGACGTCCCGAATGAAGATGTGGTGATTACCTCCGTTACCGTTGACGAATAAGACTATGGGCAACTCATTGAGTTGCCTGATTTTTTAGATTGATATGTATTCCTTTTTCGACACCCATACCCACCTCGATTATTTGCAGCAAGCCACCGGTGAGCCGTTAGCGCAGCTTATGCAAAATGCGCGTGCAGCTGGCGTACAAAAGATCTTGATTGTTGCCGTGTTACAGCGGGACTTCAAAACGATTGAAAAAATGACCGCACTTTATCCTGAACACTTGTATTACGGCTTGGGGCTACATCCGTTGTATATCAAGGAGCACCAAGCGCAGGATTTGGATTTATTGGAACAGGCATTGGCAACGCGTTCGCCAAATTGCACAGCCGTGGCGGAAATCGGTTTGGAACGTGCCGTGCCGGAATTATTAACTGATGAGCTATGGCGTAAGCAATGTGATTTTTTTGAAACGCAACTCTATTTTGCGAAGAAGTACGATTTGCCGGTGAACATGCATTCCCGCAAGTCGCACGATCAGCTGTTCTCTTTTCTCAAACGCATCGAGGTGCCGAAACGTGGCGTCGTGCATGGTTTTGCAGGCAGTTACGATCAGGCAAAACGCTTTGTGGAGTTGGGCTATTCTATTGGCGTAGGCGGCACGATTACCTATGAACGTGCCAATAAAACCCGTCAAACTATCGCAAAATTGCCACTGGATGCCTTGTTGTTGGAAACGGATTCGCCCGACATGCCGGTATTTGGTTTTCAAGGTCAACCGAATCGACCGGAAAGAGTGCAACAGGTTTTTAAGGTATTGTGTGAATTAAGACACGAAGCACCGGAGGTGATTGCCGAGACAATTTGGCAAAATAGCCTGAGTAAATTTGTGTGAAAAAAGCACCGCACTTTTGTGCAGGGATACTAAATCTTAAAACGATGAATGATTTGATTTGCCGAGCCACGCCAAACTAAACTTGGATCCGCCTGTTCTTGAATAAACTTACCATCAATGAGCACATCAATATAAGGCAGCATTTGCCGTTGATATTCATCCAATTCCTCTAATTTGTAACCTGTCCAAACCCAAATATCTTTGTCGGGGCATTCTCGTTTGACCCGTTGAACCAAAGGTAGAAGGGCTTCTACATTTCTCGGATGCAGAGGGTCTCCCCCGGAAAGGGTTAATCCTTGTCGCTTAATGCGCGTGTCTTTGAGATCCTTAAGAATTTGTTCTTCCATCTCAATACCAAAGAGCACCCCGGCGTTAAACGACCAGCTTTTTTGGTTATAGCACCCTTTGCAGCCATGGGTACAACCGCTGACAAACAGCGTACAACGTGTGCCTTCGCCGTTGACGATGTCAACAGGATAGTATTGGAGATAGTTCATTTTCGTTTTGTTTAAATTAAATTTGCTTTTTTAAATATTGGGTTTTGCCGATGGCGACTTACTTTCTTTTGCTTGCACAAAAGAAAGTGAGCAAAGAAAAGTGCCCCGAATAAGCCGCTCAGGCGTCTTATACGGGAATCCCATTTTATTTAAGCGTTGCAAAAGTGCGGTCAGATTTTTTCATGTTTCTAACTAAAAATCTCCCCAAAAAATAACCGCACTTTATCGTGATAATGCACCTAAAATCCCCCTCTTTAGCAAAGAGGGGGTAAAAGAGGGCTTAGAGGAGATTTGGCAACGCCTTAAGATTACATGTGTTTAACCCGACGTTTCACTTCTTCCTGTTTCCCCGCATTAAACGGACGGGCATCCGGGCTGCCGAGGTAGCCGCAGACGCGGCGAGTAACAGAAACTTTTTCACTGTCATGGTTACCACATTTCGGGCAGGTGAAACCTTTGCTTGTGCATTCAAATTCACCGGTGAAACCACATTCATAACATTCGTCGATTGGTGTGTTGGTGCCGTAATAAGGCACGCGGTCGTAGCTGTAATTCCAAACGTCTTCCAATGCTTTCAAGTTATGTTGAATGTTCGGGTATTCGCCGTAGCAAATAAATCCTCCGTTAGCCAATGGTGGGTACACCATTTCAAAGTCTAACTTGTCGTACGGGTTCACTTTTTTCTCAACATCCAAGTGGTAGCTGTTGGTGTAGTAGCCTTTGTCGGTCACGCCGTCGATAACCCCGAATTGTTTAGTGTCGAGACGGCAGAAACGGTCGCACAGGTTTTCACTCGGAGTGGAGTATAAGCTGAAGGCATAGCCTGTTTCGGCGCGCCATTGTTTAACCGCGTTACTTAAATGCTCTACGATGGCACGGCCTTTTTCTCGTAGCATTTCATCGTCATAAATATGCCCTTGGTGATATAACGCATTGATGGTTTCATGAATACCGATGTAGCCAAGGGAAATGGAGGCACGACCATTTTTGAAGATTTGTGCTACGTTATCGTCTGCTTTCAAACGCACGCCGCAGGCACCTTCCATGTAGAGAATTGGCGCGACGCGGGCCTTGGTGTGTTCCAAACGAGCGATGCGGGTCATTAAGGCTTTCTTCGCTAAAGCCAAGCGTTGATCCAGAATTTCATAGAATCGTTTTTCATCGCCTTTGGCTTCAATGGCGATACGTGGCAAATTGAGGCTCACTACGCCAAGGTTGTTACGTCCGTCATGGATTTGTTCGCCATTTTCTTCGTAAGCGCCCAAGAAACTGCGACAGCCCATTGGGGCTTTAAAGGAGCCGGTGACTTTGACGACTTGGTCGTAATTCAGAATATCCGGGTACATCCGTTTGCTGGCACATTCCAAAGCAAGTTGTTTGATATCATAATTCGGATCGTTTGGCTCCAAATTTACGCCTTTGCGTTGAGTGAAGACCAGTTTCGGGAATACCGGTGTTTTGTGGTTTTTGCCTAAGCCGCGAATCCGATTTTGTAAAATGGATTTTTGAATTAAACGTGCTTGCCACGTTGTGCCTAAGCCAAAACCAAAGGTAACAAACGGTGTTTGTCCATTGGCAGTATGTAGCGTGTTTACTTCATATTCCAAGGACTGGAAGGCATCGAAACATTCTTTTTCAATCAAGGCTTGCGCATATCCTTGTGCATCCGGAATATGCCATTGTTCCGCATTTTTCAGGTGTTTTTCATAGCTTAACTGCACATAAGGCGAAAGCACTTCATCAATGCGGTTAATGGTGGTGCCACCGTAAATATGGCTAGCCACTTGGGCGATGATTTGGGCGGTAACGGCTGTCGCGGTGCCAATGGATTTCGGCGGTTCGATTTCAGCATTCCCCATTTTAAAACCATGGGTCAACATGCCTTTTAAATCGACTAACATACAGTTAAACATCGGGAAGAACGGTGAATAATCCAAATCGTGATAGTGAATTTCACCTTTTTCATGCGCTTCGACGACATCGCGCGGCAAAATGTAACGTTTAGCATAATGTTTCGCCACGATACCGGCCAATAAATCCCGTTGTGTTGGGATCACTTTGGCATCTTTATTGGCATTTTCATTGAGTAACTCCACGTTACTTTGTTCAATCAACCCCTCGATTTCTTTGGTTAATTGACTGCGCTTTTCACGTGCCATATCACGTTCGTGGCGATACTCAATATAAGCGCGCGCAATTTGTGGATATTGGCTGGTCATCAGGTGGTTTTCGACAATCTTTTGAATGTGATTAATGTCAATTTCTTGTTGATGATGCACGAAAATGTCATTGCTGACTTTTTGCGCAATATCATGACAAAAACGTTCATCTTGAATACCCACCGCTTGGGCTGCCTTTTTAATGGCATTAATAATGCGTTGAATTTCAAACCCGATGCGTGAACCATCACGCTTAATGACGAAAAATGTCCCCATGTATGCCACCTATAGTGTGTGATTAAATTCGACGATACTATATATAGTTAATTCTAACTATTCAACACACAATATGTAGTGTTTTTGCGAGTTGGATATGTATTAAATGTCGTGAGGCAAGTTAGTCATTGGTTTTGTTGAAAATTTGTCAGAAAAGAAAAATGAAAGAATTTTATCGTTTTGTGATTTTGATCACACATTAGAGATTTCATGTTCAAAATAAAAAAGTGCAGTCAAAATTCATTGTCAATTTTGACCGCACTTATTATGTAAAAACTTAACTATACATTGCTTCAATCTGCTCTTTATAGCGTTGCAAAATAACCTTTCGGCGTAATTTTAAGGTAGGGGTAATTTCTTCCAGCTGCGTACTGAATGCCTGAGGTAACAGGGTGAAACGTTTGATTTGTTCCCAACCGGCGAGTTCTTTTTGTAACTCGTTGATTCGCTGTTCTAACATTTGCAAAATCTCGGAATTTTTGAGCAATTCCAACCGATCTTGATATTTGATGTTGACCTGTTTTGCGTATTCCTCAAGGGCAGCATAGCAAGGCACGATAAGGGCGGAGACATATTTTTTGGCATCAGCAATAACCGCGATTTGTTCAATAAATTTGTCTTTGCCGATTTTGCTTTCCAATACTTGCGGTGCAATGTATTTGCCATTGGAGGTTTTCATTAATTCTTTAATGCGGTCGGTGATGTATAAATTGCCCTCGGCGTCGAATTCGCCGGCATCACCGGTTTTTAAAAAACCGTCTGCAGTGAAAGCATCGGCGGTTTCTTGTGGTTTTTTGTAATACCCTTTCATCACCATGCCACCGCGTACGAGAATCTCGTTATTTTCGCCAATTTTGACTTCTGCGCCCGGCATTAAACTGCCGATGGAATTGGCGTTAAAGTGAAAATCATCCCAACAGGAGACAGTTGCGGTGGTTTCTGTCATGCCATAACCCAGTTTAATATTTAAACCGATACTGTGGAAAAATAAACCGATAGTCGGTTCTAATTTGGCACCGCCGCAAGGCATCATGCGAATGCGTCCGCCAAGTAGCGCACGTAATTTGCTAAGTACCAGCTTGTTGGCGAGGGCATATTGTTGTTTTAACAAAAAGCCGATTTTTTGCCCTTGGGCAAGGGCATCAAAATGTTGACGTCCGACTGCCATCGCCCAATGGAAAATCCATTGGCGTAGCTTGGGAGCGTTGTGCACTTTATCTAAAATAGCCGTATAAATTTTTTCGTAAAAACGCGGCACAGCACACATTAAGGTTGGTCGAATCTCTGCTAAAGCCGACCGCACTTGATTGGTATCTTCAATGTAACAGTTGGTCGCGCCGCGATGGAGTACATAAGCCACCCAAGCGCGTTCAAAAATATGCGATAAGGGTAAGAAGGAAAGAGATACATCGGTATCATCTACTTTCAGCGCCTGATCGTGCGCATGGAGTTGGTGCGCTAAATTGGCGTAATCCAACATTACGCCTTTCGGTTCACCGGTCGTGCCCGAGGTGTAAATCAGCGTAAACAAATCCTCTAAGCACTTGCCATCCAATCGCTGTTGTAATTCCGCTTGATATTGCTCATCGGCCATCTCAATAAAGTCTTGCCAATGGCAGGCTTTGGCGTGTTCATGCAAATGGATTGTGCTTTTCATCGCCACGATTTTTTCTAGTTTCGGGCATTCATCGATGATCTCCAACACTTGATCATATTGTTCTTGGTCGCCCACGAAAATGATCTTCATCTCCGCATTGTTGATAATAAATTGGGCTTGTTTGGCGGTGTTCGTGGCATAAATCGGCACGGTGACGGCACGTACTTGCAATGCACCAATGTCAGTTATCGTCCAACGTGGCATATTATGCGAGAAAATGCCGATTTTATCTTGAATATCAATATGATTTGCTAATAACGCTAAGGAAATTTGGTCAATTTGTTGTTGAAATTCTGACCAAGAAATAGACAGCCAGTTGTTGTCTTTGAAGTAACGAAGTGCGGTGCGATTTACCAGCGTTTTAGCTTGGCTACGCACCCGGTGAATAAAATGAAAATTGAGATCCATGATTAAAAACCCAAAATCAGCTAACAGTTGTGCGCTAATATAGCGGATTGAAGCGCAAAACTCTAGCCATAAAACTGCGTTTTGTGGGGATTTATTATGCTGATAAAGCTAGACAAATTATCCCTACAATTCTCGACAAAATACCGTTAAAATTACGCATCATGTGTTCGCCATCAACGCTCAAAATCCGTTGGATTTTTTGACCGCACTTTTATTATTTTAAGGATGTTTATGTCACCGCCACGTTTTGTTCATTTACAGGTTCACAGTGATTTTTCCATGATTGACGGTATCGCCAAAGTGAAACCGTTGGTGAAAGCCTGTGTGGAAAATAACATGGTGGCGATGGGGCTAACGGACTTCACGAATTTCTGTGGCTTGGTCCGGTTTTATGGGGAGTCATTATCTTCCGGCGTGAAGCCAATTATCGGGGCGGATGTGTTGGTACAAAGCGAGCTGTGTGGCGACGAACCTTTCCGTTTAACCTTATTGGCAAAAAATAACGAAGGCTACAAAAATATCACGTTGTTGCTTTCCAAAGCCTACGAGCGCGGTTATGCCGATGTGCCGTATATCGATCAGCAGTGGCTGGTGGAACACCGTGCCGGGGTGATTATTTTATCCGGTGGCGTTAATGGCGATGTCGGTAAAAAATTACTGCGCAGCAAAACTGATGAACTCAAAAGTGCGGTGGATTTTTACCGCGAATTTTTCCCTGATCATTTTTATCTTACCCTTACCCGCACCGGTCGCTCCGATGAAGAACGTTACATCCAAGCCGCGTTAGCACTGGCTGAACAGGAACAGTTGCCGGTGGTGGCGACAAATGATGTGTGCTTTTTACACGCAGACGATTTTGAAGCCCATGAAATTCGTGTGGCGATCCATGATGGTTTCACGTTAGACGATCCGAAACGGCCTAAAAATTATACTAGTCAACAATATTTCCGTTCCGAACAAGAAATGTGCGATTTGTTTGCCGATGTGCCAAGCGCTTTGGAGAATACGCTATTAATTGCACAACGCTGTAATGTCACTATTCGATTGGGCGAATATTTCTTACCTAAATTTCCAACCGGTGATTTAAGCACCGAAGATTACCTCGTGAAACGTGCCAAAGAGGGCTTGGAAGAGCGCCTTAAGGTATTATTCCCTGATGAAAACGAGCGTGCAGCGCGCCGCCCGGAATATGATGAACGCTTGCAGGTGGAACTGGATGTCATCAACCAAATGGGCTTCCCAGGTTACTTCTTGATTGTGATGGAATTTATCCAATGGTCAAAAGATAACGATATTCCGGTGGGGCCGGGGCGGGGGTCCGGCGCGGGGTCTTTGGTGGCTTATGCGTTAAAAATTACCGATTTGGATCCGTTGGAATTCGATTTGCTTTTTGAGCGTTTCCTCAATCCCGAACGGGTTTCCATGCCTGACTTTGACGTGGACTTCTGTATGGACGGACGCGACCGTGTAATTGAACACGTCGCCGAAATGTATGGACGTGGTGCGGTGTCGCAAATTATTACGTTCGGTACGATGGCGGCAAAAGCGGTGATTCGCGATGTGGGGCGGGTGCTGGGACAACCTTATGGCTTTGTGGATCGCATTTCTAAATTAGTGCCACCGGATCCCGGTATGACGCTTGCCAAAGCGTTTGAAGCCGAGCCAAAACTGCAAGAAATTTACGATGCCGACGAAGAAGTGCGTGCCATCATTGATATGGCGCGCAAGCTGGAAGGCGTCACACGAAATGCCGGTAAGCACGCCGGTGGAGTGGTGATTTCACCAACATTAATTACGGATTTCTCGCCGCTGTATTGCGACTCGGAAGGGAAACATCCGGTGACCCACTTCG
>CAUPZK010000031.1:0-23819 GCA_963515835.1 uncultured Aggregatibacter sp. | reverse complement strand
CGTTCTGCTTCGAGGCGGGCTTGTTCCTCTTTCTCTTTGGCAATACGCTCTGCTTCTAAGCGCGCCAATTCACGTTGACGTGCTTCTTCAGCTAAACGAGCCGCTTCTTTTTCTTTGGCGATACGTTCTGCTTCAATTTTTTCGTTTTCTAACTTGGCATTGTAGAGTCGGAAAATACCATCTTGTTCAATCAAACTATAAACGTAGGCACCAAGATCTACATGATTTCTGGCTAATGATACTTTTAATGCTGGATCTCTGGTTGCTTTAGACGCATCCAGTAAATCAAGTTTTTCATATTTAGCTTCACCACCGCTATCTTTAACATCTAGTACAAAATTACCGCTTGCCTGATGGGCTACAGTGACTTTATCGCCGCGTTGATTTGTAAGTGCAGAAGTATAATGAAATTCCCCTTCGCCGCTTAATTCATTAATTGTTAAGTGATTATAGACTGTGGGATTTGCATGGTTATTTAAGAAAATATGGCTTTTCTCTAAATTTAAGCGTGCAGTTTGGCTATCACCGGTCAGTGTCCAATTCGTATTTTCTGTCAGTCTTACTTGGCTGTTTCCGATGCCGTTAATCGTCCCGAATAAATGAGCTTTACCTAAAATAAGTTGAGCATTGTCAGTGAGTTGCGTATTGCCACGGATTTCGGTTGCTGTAAAGCTATCCAATGCTTTGGTTGAAATGACCTCATTGCTACAAGTGACTTTTCCTGTGTAATCAGAGCGAATACAAACAGGATCATTGTTTTTATAGCCTAAATGTATTTGACCATTTTGGCTTGCATTGAAGTTGGCATTAACTTGGGCAACGTTACGGCTACTATAAAAGACAGAATTATTGTTTACATTAATGCTGTTGGCATTAAAAGTGCGGTTAATCCATTCATCATCAAAGACGACATCTTTCCCTTTGTTACCATTTAAATAATCATTGGCATGAGGAACAGGTCTGCCGGAGAATAGCGCAATACCCTGATTTAATGTGACGTCACCGTTAAGCTGACTACCGCCGGTAAACAGGAAGGTTGACTGGTTGTTTACGGCATTGATATTAACGTTTAATTTTCCGTTATGGAGAGAGGCATTTGTTTCACCTAAATAGCCATCAAAAGCATTAATCGTTGCATCTGGTCGTTGTGTTTCCCTTTGGGTAACAATATTAATTGCTTCTTCACGATCCGTTGCCACGATTTCCCAATCATCTGTACTGCCTTGATCCGGTTTACAAGGGAATGAGGCTTTCATATTACCGTGTTTAGAAACAAAGTAACGATTTTCACAGCCATTTTGCCAATGATATAAGTGATCTCCTGCGGGGCGGTTTGAATTGTAAACTTCACGAATCTTTACTTGTTCCGGGAAAAATAAGTTTTGGCCTGTCAGAGTAAGCGTTGATGCTTGATTCTCATTATGATTGACAATCATTGCACCTTCATCAACATTGCGAATTCGTTTAAATGTTAAGTTATTCCCGTTAAGATCTAAACGACCGCCACGGAAACCAAAATAGATACGATCCGGATTAACTTGTTCGGCATCATTTAAAATAACCGTTGAACGACCACTCACAATACCGACTTCTTTAAATGCCTGTTTATTGCCATTTTCATCTGCTTGTTGGTTCAAAATAACGGTACCGTCACCAACGCTGATTTTTCCGTCATTTTTTCCGGTTCCATTAACATGCAATGTACCGCGACCAATTTTAGATAAAATGTCGTTATTGCGAATTTGCCAATTAACTTGTTTTCCCTCACCAACGGATATTCCTGCACCTGTCCATGCGGTATTTGTACTTTGTCCGCTGACTGTATAATCCCCGTTAAAATAAAGCCCGCCAGCGCCTTGATTAATATCGCCTTTAAGTTTTAATAAACCATTATTCCCGCTTAAATAAGCGGTTTTACCATAGTTAAGTTGTTCTTCCGCTGTTTTTAAAGAGGTATCAATTAAATCAACGACTAAGGTTTTATTGTTATTTTTTGTACTACGAATCGTACTGGTTTTACCTGCTGTTTCCCAAATGAACTCTTCATTGTTATCTGCAGAAATTTGACCCGCAATATCTTCAGCATACCGCTGTTGATTAAAATCATTGCGATAAATAATGTATTCCTGCCAAGTGGTGTTTTTATACCCACCCCAATATGTATAAGTCCCTAAAAAGACCCATTTATTTTGTTGTTTATCAAATGTAAAAATTGGTGAGCCGCTGTCTCCTGGAACAGCATAGTTGGTAAGCGGTTTATCAAATAAATTGCCGTATAAATCGAGGAATCCCTGTTTTTTAGGCTGTAAGTCATAGGATTGTCCACCGATGGCGTAGTTATAAGCACCTTGTAATTCTTCACGGTTTTTATCTGCGCTTTCACGGAATTGTGTTCCTGCCCCGACTCTGAGCATATAAGGGAAACGGGCTGTATCCATGTAAGTATTCGGATCCGTTCCTGCCGTTGTTGTTGGCATTGGAACAACTTCAGTGACAAAACGGTGTAAGCGAGGAGAATGATAGTCTTCATGGCGACGATCGTATTTCCACCAAATATCCGGAGGACCGTCATTATTTCTGTCCACTAATCTGTAAGTGTCATCAGGAATGTCGCTATGACCGGTTTTTATACCAAAGCGAACATTTTTGTAACCGCTGTTATGTTTTACGCTCACGACATACTGCGGATCAACCAGAGTCGCGACACGCATTTGCACATCAACAGGGCTAAAGTCGATCATCGGTAAATTCGGTAACAGGGTACCCAACGCATTGCCGTTTTTATCCCGGATTTCCACATTCGTTGCGCCGACATGGAATTTACCTTTGTTTTCGGCAAAATCACGGAAGATTTGATAATCCACATCGCTGCGTACAATGGCACCAAAGGCGGATGGATGTAATGCCAGAGCAATAGATGATGCGGTAAGCGTGCGACAAAGTGGTTTTAATAATTTTTTCATAAAGGCCTTAGATATCAATTTAATGATGCTTATACGTTTTTATCTGAGAAAACTTAGAGGGTTACATATAAAAGCGCGGTGCGTTTTACAAAACTTTTGAAAAACGCACCGCACTTTTTAGATTTTAAAATGAATTAATGTGTACTTGTGCTGGTTGTGGTTCGATTTGCACGTTTGCGATCCATTTCCGTTAATAATTTTTTACGGATACGGATAGATTGTGGCGTAATTTCCACCAATTCGTCATCATCAATAAATTCGATGGCTTGTTCAAGGCTGAATTTGATTGGTGTAGTTAACGCAATGGCATCATCTTTACCGGAAGCACGCATATTGGTGAGTTTCTTCCCTTGCAAGCAGTTCACGGTTAAGTCATTAGAGCGGCTATGAATACCGATGATTTGACCTTCGTAAACTTCAGTACCGTGATCGATCATCAGTTTGCCACGCTCTTGCAAGCCCCATAACGCATAAGCTAAGGCTTTACCTGTCGCGTTGGAAATTAATACACCATTTTTACGCTGACCGATTTCGCCCGGTTTTACATCGTCATAATGACTAAAGCTGGAGTAAAGCAGACCGGTTCCTGATGTCATGGTCATGAATTCATTACGGAAACCGATTAAGCCACGGCTTGGGATCACATATTCTAAACGCGTACGCCCTTTACCGTCCGGCACCATGTCTTTTACTTCACCTTTGCGGATACCTAAGGCTTCCATTACCGCGCCTTGGTGTTGTTCTTCAATGTCGATGGTAACTTGCTCAAACGGCTCTTGTTTGTGTCCGTCAACTTGTTTGAAGATAACTTTCGGGCGGGAGACGGCCAATTCGTAGCCTTCGCGACGCATATTTTCGATTAACACGGATAAATGCAATTCACCACGACCGGAAACACGGAATTCATCCGGGTTTGGGGTTTCTTCTACGCGTAATGCGACGTTATGCACAAGCTCTTTGTTTAAGCGCTCTAAAATCTGACGAGATGTCACGTATTTGCCTTCTTTACCGCAGAATGGTGAGGTGTTTACGCAGAAGAACATGGTCACAGTAGGCTCATCAACGCTTAATGCCGGTAAGGCTTCCACGTTATTGATATCGCAAATGGTATCGGAAATATTGAGTTCGCCAAGACCGGTAATCGCCACGATATCGCCTGCGCTGGCAATGTCTTCTTCATAGCGTTGTAATCCAAGGTGGCCTAATACTTGTCCGATTTTACCGGTGCGGGTTTTACCGAAACTGTCGATGATTGTCACACTTTGGTTTGGTTTTACTGTACCACGTTTAATACGACCAATACCGATAACGCCCACATAATTGTTGTAGTCAAGTTGGGAGATTTGCATTTGGAACGGTGCATCAAGTTCCACTTTTGGAGGTTCAACATGTTCAACAATGGCTTCAAATAACGGTGTCATGTCGGCGGCTAAATCTTCGTGATCTAGACCAGCTACGCCATTTAAGGCGGACGCGTAAATAATCGGGAAATCTAACTGTTCATCGGTAGCACCAAGATTAACGAATAAATCGAACACTTGATCGACCACCCAATCAGGGCGTGCACCGGGGCGGTCAACTTTGTTAATGACCACGATTGGTTTTAAGCCATGAGCAAAGGCTTTTTGCGTCACAAAACGGGTTTGTGGCATTGGACCGTCAAAGGCATCCACCACCAATAACACGGAATCCACCATGGAGAGTACACGTTCAACTTCACCACCGAAGTCTGCGTGTCCCGGAGTATCCACAATATTAATACGGTAGCCGTTCCAATTAATGGCGGTATTTTTCGCTAAAATAGTAATGCCGCGCTCTTTTTCTAAATCGTTGGAATCCATCACGCGTTCATCGGTATCACCGCTACGAGAGGCTTCCAATGTGCCGGATTGTTGTAATAATTTATCCACTAAAGTTGTTTTGCCGTGGTCAACGTGGGCAATGATTGCGATATTGCGCAATTTGTTAATGTCTATTTGATCTGTCATTGAGAATTCTTAAGCCTAAGCTAATAATAAAAAATAGGTAATTTTCTGACCGCACTTTTACTGCCAAAAATGCGAAAGGCGCAGATTATACAACTTTTTATGAGAGGCTGCTATGCGTAAATGGGAGAAAATTTACACAATAAAAGACGTGACTTTATGAAAAATAAAAAAGGGATTTAATGAAGAAAATTCAACTGAATGTATGAAATACTTTTATGAAATTGAGGCAGAATATGCTATTTTTATGCGCATTCTTTTTCCCTTTTTATCTTAATTAACCCACGTCTTAGAGGATTTACTAGTATGTCTAACGCGATTGACAATGTGTTTAAACTCATTGAAGAAAACGACATCAAATTTGTGTTGCTTCGTTTTACCGATATTCAAGGCAAAGAACATGGTGTTTCTTTGCCTGTGAATTTGGTTGACGAGGATTTATTTGAAGACGGCAAAATGTTTGACGGCTCTTCTGTGGAAGGTTGGAAGGCCATCAATAAAGCAGATATGCTTTTAATGCCGATTGCCGAAACAGCCGTTGTCGATCCGTTTGCACAGATTCCAACTTTATCCCTCCGTTGTAGCATTTTTGAACCGACCACCATGCAAAGCTATGATCGTGACCCGCGTTCAATCGCACTTCGCGCGGAAAATTATATGCGTTCCACCGGTGTGGCAGATCACGTCTTTTTCGGGCCGGAACCGGAATTTTTCCTCTTTGATGATGTGCGTTTTGACGTGTCAATGAACGGCAATGCTTACCACGTGGATGATGTTGAAGCCGCATGGAACACCAACAAGTGTTATGAAAACGGCAACAATGCCTATCGTCCGCTGAAAAAAGGCGGCTATTGCGCGGTGGCACCGATTGATACGGCACATGATATTCGTTCCGAGATGTGTTTGTTAATGGACGAAATGGGCTTGGTGATTGAAGCGCACCATCATGAAGTCGCCACGGCCGGTCAAAATGAAATTGCGACCAAGTTCAATACGTTAACGTTGAAAGCGGATGAAACTCAAATTTATAAATACATCGTACGTAATGTGGCAAAGGAATATGGTAAAACCGCCTGTTTCATGCCCAAACCGATTACCGGTGATAATGGTTCGGGCATGCACTGTAATATGTCCTTGAGCAAAGACGGCAAAAATATTTTCCAAGGGGATAAATATGCAGGCCTTTCAGAGACCGCACTTTATTACATCGGCGGTATCATCAAACACGCAAAAGCGTTAAATGCCTTTACCAACCCAAGCACCAACTCTTATAAACGTTTGGTGCCGGGCTTTGAAGCACCGGTGTTATTGGCGTATTCTGCAAGCAACCGTTCGGCGTCCATTCGTATTCCGGCTGTGACCAGCCCGAAAGCCATTCGCGTGGAAGCTCGTTTCCCGGATCCGCTTGCCAATCCGTATTTAGCGTTTGCCGCATTATTAATGGCGGGCTTAGATGGCGTGGTGAACAAAATTCATCCGGGCGATGCCATGGACAAAAACCTTTATGATTTGCCACCGGAAGAATTAAAAGATATTCCTGCTGTCGCAAGTTCATTAGAAGACGCATTAAACGCCTTAGAAAAAGATTTTGAATTCTTAACACAAGGCAATGTTTTCACAAAAGATTTCATTCACGCCTTCATTGGCATAAAACGCAAGGAAGTTGAACGTTTGAACATGACACCACATCCGGTAGAATTTGAAATGTATTACTAATAGCGTAAAAAATAAAGGCGGTTTGATACCGCCTTTATTTTTGCTTAAAAGTGCGGTTAGAAAAACAAATGAATTTTTAACCGCACTTAGAGACTTTAGCATTCCATGCCTAAGCGTTTACGCATTTTTGTATTCAATACTTCTACAAAGATAGAAAAGCCCATAGCGAAGTAAATATAAGCTTTCGGTATATGGAAACCGAAACTTTCGATAATTAACGTGATACCGATCAGAATCAAAAAGGCGAGAGCCAGAATTTTGAAGGTCGGGTGGCTTTCGACAAACTCACCGATTGGTTTCGCGGCAAACATCATCATACCCACGGCAATAATAATGGCGCTGACCATAATGCCAATTTGATTGACCATGCCCACGGCGGTAATGACCGAATCCAGTGAGAACACGATATCAAGCAAGGCAATTTGAATTAACACACCGATAAAACTCACTTTTTTGCTGATTTCATGGTGTTCTTCTTCCGTGTGCGGTGTCATCGCTTCACGAATTTCATTAGTACTTTTAACGATTAAGAACAAACCGCCGAAAAATAGAATTAAATCTCGTCCCGAAACACCTTTACCAAAGAGCTCAAACAGAGGCTCTGTCAGGTGCATCATCCAAGAAAGGGTCAATAGGAGTAAAATTCGAGTGCCCATGGCAAGGCTTAAGCCGATAATACGCCCCGGTTGACGTTGTTTTTCCGGTAATTTGGCAACAAGAATGCTGATTAAAATAATATTGTCGATACCCAACACAATTTCCAGTGCGGTAAGGGTAAATAAGGCGACTAACGCCTCAGGGCTGAATAACCATTCAAACATAATGCTTCCTTAAAGTATAAATGGGTGCGCGATCATATAGCGTTGACGATGAAATGAAAAGAGGCTAAGTGTGTTGCTGTACAAATTGTTGCAGAATTTCGTGGGTAAATGCTTTACGCAAATAAAAGCCCAGTGGAAGCGTATCGATAATTTCGCCATGTTTGCCGATGCCTTTGGTTAACGACTTACTGTTAGCGCCTTTAGGACGAAGTTGCAAGACTTCGCCTAAACGCGCATTAATTTTATCCAGTTGACCTAACACGATGTAATCCATGAGTTCTTCCCAGTCTCGTTGTAGTTGGCGTTCTTGGTGTTCGCTAGGTTGCCAGAGAATAGGCGTACCGATGTGTCGTTCTGCCAAGGGAATAGAACGGCTTCCTTCTATGGGAATCCAAAGCACGCAGGACAACTTATGGCGCACATGGGAATTTTGCCAATTCACACCGCGATTTTGAGTGAGCGGTGCAAGGCTCACGAACGTGGTTTCCAAAGGGTAGCCTTGCGCGTTAATGGGGATTGTTTTTAATTCAATCCCCAAATGGCGAAAGTCCTGTTCGGCTTTGCTGCCTGCCGTCGCGCCTAACGCTGTTTCGAGTAACATTCCTACCCAGCCTTTATCGCGTTTTAAATCCGGTGGCACAGGAATGCCGAGTTGTGTCGCTAATTCGCCAAAACTGAGTCCGGCAATGGCTTGCGCGCGTGAAAGAAGTTCTTCAGTCGTTTTGGGGATCATTGGTGATATTTCTTGAAAAAACGAGGTTTAACGGTTTCTTTTCCTTTATCAATATAAGGGATATTTTCCAGCTGGAGAAGAAAACGTTTAGCAACTAAGCCACCACCAAATCCGGTCAGCGTTCCGTCTTTGCCTAAAATTCGATGGCAAGGAATGATAATACTAATTGGGTTGCTCCCGACTGCGCCGCCTACCGCACGCACCGCATTGGGGTTGTCAATGCGTTTGGCTAACTCGCCATAACTGCTGGTTTCACCATAGCCAATTTGGCGGAGCGCTTGCCAAATGCGTTGCTGAAACGCCGTGCCTTGTGGGGCTAGCGGAATGTCATCAAAACGTTCCGGTTCTCCGTTAAAATAGCGATCCAGCGCCTCGCAAACTTGTGCAAATAAAGGCAGCTCGTTGTTTTCCTGCCATTTGGGATTCGGTGCAAATTGTTCTAGTTCACAATCTAAATGTGTCAAAAACTTGCCATCAGAAAGCATCAGCAATTTGCCGATAGGCGAGGGGTAATAACGGTAAAAAAGTGCGGTCATATTTTTCTCTGTTTTACAAAAATAAAAGCGTACCGAAGTACGCTGATATTATGCGGAATTTTTATGCCGATTAGAAACGGTAATTAAGATTTAAACCGTAAAGGTTGGCAGAAGCTTTTGTGGTGTAATCGGCTTCAACAACGAGCAAGCCTTTAATATTTTGTGTTTCAACAAAGTGTTTTTTCTTGCCACGTAAATGAGAAAAACCTACATCAACAGATAAATCCGGTGTGAATTTATAGGTTGCACCTAAGCTATACCACATACGATCTGTGTCAGGAATTGACGCAGATAAATGTTTTTTGCTTGCTGCTTGATCGTATGCTAAACCGGCACGTAAAGTGAGTGCATCACTGAAGTTATAGGTTGTACCAACAGCAAAGCGAGAATTGTTTTTGTATTCTTCTTTCTTCGCAAAAGCTTCATAGCCGGAGCCATCTTGATATGTACCACGTAATTCTTTGAAACGGTTCCATTCCGTATATTTATAGCTATAGTGAACCGCCCAGTGATCGGTTAGTTGATGGAAACCGGAGAATTCCCAGTAGGCGGGTAATTTCAAGGTTAAGCTACCTTCAGCGACATAAGGCGTTAATGCACCTTGATGCTGTTGTAAGCTAAGCGCATTGCGATCGGTAAAGTTAATATCGATTTTGGAGTGATAAGCTAAACCAAGGCGGTTATCTTGGTTAAATTCATACACTAAACCGGCATTCCAACCAAATCCCCAAGCATTATCTTTTAAATGTACGAGGGAGTCCTGTTTATCTAAGCTTTTTAAGTTATTGATGGTTTTTTGGGCTAAAGCATCGGCTACTGCTTGTGAAACATTTGGATTTTTAGCTTGAATTGCGCCACTTAATCGGCTTCTTACATTGCTTTCGCCCATGACTGCGAGCATATTTTTAACACCGGTAATGGCAATCCCTGCAGTACGTTCAACTTCAGCTTTGGCATAAACACCATTAATTCCTAGACCGGCAGTTAAATTATCGGTGATTTTGTATGAACCGCTTAGGTTTAAGTTAATTGTTGTTAAATCGGTTACGCCACCGAAAATGCCGGCATCGTAGTCACGAGAGTATTCACTTTTTAAACCAAAGTTAACATTCATTCCCGCGCCTAAAGCAAATTTGTCATTTATTGGAGAAACAAAATACATATTAGGGATAAAGGCGCCTGGAACAACGCTATTTGCATTTGCGTTTCCGGTTGCAAGCTTTAATCCGCTTGCGGTGGTAGCCGTTACCGGACCATACATATGAATGCGTGAGTCTACATAAACACCGCCTGCAGAAAATTCTTTTTGTTTGAAGAGACTCATTAATGCTGGGTTAGTGGCGACTACAGAGGCGTTATCTGCCATTGCTGCTTCACCTGCGTAAGCGCGACCTAAACCGGAGGTGGAGACCTCTGATAATTGGAATGCTGCAGCGGATGCACCTGTTGCCGCACTGAAAAGAAGTGTAGAGAGGAGTGTTTTTGTCAATTTGCTCGTTGTCATTTTATTCCCTTTTTTGCGCCCGCCCGAAGGTGACGTCTGGTCAATGTTTATTAGTTGTTATTTAAAAGCTGGTCATTCTAAGAAAGGCAGGGAGAGGGAGCAACGTTCTTTTCGATTTTTATAAAGTGTTCAGACCAGTCAAACTAGAAAAGTGCGGTCAAATTTTGTGTTGTATTTTAATAATTGCTAAACTAGTTGAAAATATCAACTGATTTTATAAAGGAGAGAATATGAGTTCATTAAAATGCCAAGCTGAAGAAGCTAAAGTATGTTGCTGTGTTGATGTCGGCACCGTCATTGATGGTTCTGATTGTACTATTGATTTTGAACAGGTGTATGCCACGGAAGATCAGGCAAAAGAAGCATTAGCCTATTTGACTGAAAAAGCACGCGCGGCAGAAAGTGAGCCTTGTACCATTCGCAGCGAAATAAGTGCGGTGGAAAATGGCGTTAAATTGAAAGCCACCTTTGAATTTTGCTGCCAAGCAGAATCGATGATTTTCCAACTTTCTACTCGATAATTTATCGTGTAAAAAAGAAAGGCTTAAGTTTGAAGACTTAAGCCTTTCTTTTTTTAGGTTTTGAAATTATGCTTCTTCACTTTCTTCTGAGAAACGCTCAATTCGCGCACCTAAGCCACGCAGTTTTTCCTCAATACGCTCATAACCACGATCGATGTGATAGATACGATCGACGATAGTTTCACCTGTGGCAATACATCCCGCAAGGACAAGGCTAATGGAGGCGCGTAAATCGGTTGCCATGACTTCAGCACCGGACAAGTGAGCAACACCGTGGCAAATCGCCGTATTCCCTTCAATTTCAGCTTTTCCTCCCATACGAATCAATTCTGGAATGTGCATGAAACGATTTTCAAAAATAGTTTCAGTGATGATACTCGTGCCGTTTGCCACCATGTTCAATAAGGTGAACTGCGCTTGCATATCCGTTGGGAAACCAGGATAAGGTGCGGTGCGAATATTGACTGCTTTTGGACGGTTTCCAAGCATATCTAGAGTGATTGTATCTTCAGTGACATCAATTTGGGCACCGGCTTCACGTAATTTATCGATCACAGCATCTAAGGTGTTGGCTTTAGTGTTTTTACAAACGATACGTCCACCGGAAATTGCTGCAGCGACTAAAAATGTTCCGGTTTCAATACGATCCGGCACAATGCTGTGCTCACAACCGGTTAAGCGATCTACACCTTCGATAGTAATAGCGTCTGAACCTGCACCGCTAATTTTTGCCCCCATCTTATTTAGGAATTCTGCCGTATCGGCAATTTCCGGTTCACGTGCAGCATTTTCAATAACGGTTGTTCCTTTAGCTAAGGTCGCGGCAATCATGATGGAAAGGGTGGCGCCTACGCTGACTTTTTCCATCACGATATGAGTCCCGATTAAACGGCTATCGACATAGGCTTTTACATAGCCGTCTTCAAGTACAATTTTGGCGCCAAGGCGTTCCAAGCCACTGATATGCAAATCTACCGGACGAGCACCAATGGAACAGCCACCCGGCAAAGACACTTGGCCTTGATTGAAACGTGCAACTAATGGCGCTAACGCCCAAATTGAGGCACGCATGGTTTTTACCAATTCGTATGGCGCAATGAAATGATTGATTTTGGAAGCATCTAAACGTACGACACCTTGTGCGCTACGCTCAATCTCAACACCTAATTGGCGTAAGATTTTTAGTGTTGTTTCAATGTCTTTAAGATCCGGTACGTTGGTTAATGTAACAGGTTCGGTAGCCAGAATTGCAGCAAAAAGAATAGGTAATGCGGCATTTTTAGCACCTGAAATATCAACGGTGCCTTTCAAACATGATTGTCCATAAACACGAAATTTTTGCATGAGAATATCCTGTGGAAATTAGGCAGGTTGGTTAAGTAAGCGTTCGCGTTTCCATTTTTCAACGGTATAAGTGCGGATAGAAAGCGCGTGAATTTCATTACTGGAAATGTGCTCTAAAAGCGGAGCATAAATCATTTGCTGTTGTTTGACTTTGGAGAGTCCTGCAAATTGATCAGTGACAGCAATGACACCATAATGTGCGTTTTCACCTTGCACATAGACTTCGTCAAGATTAAGCGCTTCTTTTAAAATTCTTTCGATTTCTTGAGTTTCCATTAAATATTTCCATCTTGTGGGATAAATTGAGCAAGCCAATCGGATAGGCCGAAAAGATCTGCCAATGTCAGTAATTCTGAAGGTGGGTACTGTAAAACTTGTACACAACCTTTAAGTAATCGGGTTTGGTTGTGTTGTAAAAAGTCACACAATACAGCAAAACCGGCAGAATCTATGCGAGTAACCTGACTTAAGTCCCAATAGATATTTTGTTCTGCCGATGGTTTTCCCAATAAAAAAGAAGCACGTTGCTGCCATAGTGGCAACAACGTGTTACGAGATAACTCTCCTGATAATTGGAGCGTCATTCTATCATTATTTACTTGCGATGCCCAACGTAAACTTTGTGTCTGTTGCATGGCTTATTTGCTCAGTGTAATTGGCGTATCAGCAGCTTTTTGGAGTTGCGCACTGAGAGCATCCAATCCTTGTTTGCGAATGATTGGGCTCCATTCTTGTTGCTTGGTATTTACCATGCTCGCACCGCCTGCGGTCATGTCATACACCTGCCATTGTCCTGTTTTACTGTTTTTATACCAATAGAAATCGACATTTAACGGTGGTTGATTATTCGGCTGTGCCACTTTGACATTCACAATCGCAAGGCTACCGGATTCTTCTTTCATTTTGCCGATTTGGATACTTTGATCGCTATACATGGTTAATACTTGGGCATAAACCTGTTCAATGTATTTGTCCAATACAGCGAAATAACGATCTCGTTGTTCTTGCGTAACGGTTTGATAGTTTTGTCCCAAAATTTTAGAGCCGGCATATTTCACATGAACGTAAGGCATTAAATCTTGACGCACGATAGTTTTTAAATAGTTTGGATCTTGTTTAATTTTGTGTTGACTGCTTTTGATGTCATTAAACAACTTATTGGATACTTTCTGTGTTAAATCATAGGGCGTATCTTCAGCCATGGCTTGTTGTACAGCAAAAAGTGCGGTGAAAATAACTAATGTTTTTGCTAACCAGTATTTTACATTTTTCAACATTGAGAGTTTCTCCTATCACGTTATTTATTCGTCGCTTCCGAGGTTTCGGTAGCTTCTTTTTTCTCTTTATCGCCATATAAGAATTGACCAATCAAATCTTCTAATACCATGGCAGACTTCGTATCGACGATTTTATCGCCGTCTTTCAACATTGCAATTTCGCCATCATCAAAGCCAATGCTGAGGGCAATATATTGCTCACCTAATAAGCCTGCTGTTTTAATAGATAATGAGCTGGTTTCTGGGATCTTATTGTATTCTTGGTTGATAGCAATAGTCACTTTGGGTAAATAGCTTTGCGGATCCAATTCAATTTCGGAGACACGCCCCACAACAACACCACCTACTTTAAGTGGTGCGCGGACTTTAAGACCACCGATATTATCAAAAGTCGCATATACACGATACGATTTGGTTTCGCTGAAGCCTTGCACATTAGCCACTTTTAAGCCTAAAAAAATCAGTGAGCCAATCCCAAGCAGTAAAAATAAACCCACCCAAAATTCATATTTAATAGTTTGTCGCATAAGATTTCCTTACAAACAGAGATTAATTTGCGCCGAACATAATGGCGGTCAGCACAAAGTCTAAACCGAGGACGACTAATGAAGCATGCACTACCGTTCTGGTCGTAGCTTTGCTGATGCCTTCGGAGGTTGGAATACAATCGTAGCCGTTAAATAACGCAATCCAAACGACCGCAATGGCGAAAAATATACTTTTAATCGTGCCGTTTAAAATATCATGACTCCACGTCACCGAACTTTGCATCACGGACCAGAAACTGCCGGCATCCACGCCTTTCCAATCGACACCGACTAAAGAACCGCCCCAAATACCGATGGCGATAAAAATGATAGAAAGAATCGGCATGGCAATAATTCCTGCCCAAAAACGTGGCGCAATGACGCGACGTAACGGATCGACCGCCATCATTTCCAAGCTGGATAATTGTTCCGTGGCTTTCATTAAACCAATTTCAGCAGTTAATGCAGAGCCTGCGCGCCCGGCGAATAAAAGTGCGGTCACAACTGGGCCTAATTCTCGAAGCAGGGATAAGGCGACCAATTGCCCTAAACTGGTTTCCGCTGAGAAATCCACCAAAACCACATACCCTTGTAAACCAAGCACCATGCCGATAAATAAACCGGAAAGCATGATGATTAATAAAGACTGTACACCAAGTACATGTAATTGTTTGATAAACAAAGGAAAATGTTTTCGGATTTGCGGTTTTCCAATTAATGCGCCAAACAGTAAAAAACCGGCACGTCCAAGGGCTCGTCCAAAATCAATGGCGTGACGGCCAAGCGTTGAAATCAAATTTCCTAACATTCGAATAGCTCCTCAAGGTAATTCGGTGCCGGATAATGAAAATGCACCGGACCATCAGCATGCCCTTGCAGGAATTGGGTGACTTGAGGATCTTGGCTTGCCAGTAATTGAGCAGATGTCCCTTCAGCAATCACATGTTTATCCGCAATGATGTAGGCGTAATCGGCAATGCTTAAAAGTTCCTGCACATCATGAGAAACGACGATGGAGGTAAGGTTTAAAGCCTCATTCAAGCGTTTGATTAAACTAATAATGACGCCCATGCTAATTGGGTCTTGTCCGGTGAACGGTTCATCGAACATGATTAAATCGGGATCTAATGCAATCGCGCGGGCAAGCGCGGCTCGTCGAGCCATCCCTCCGGAAAGTTCGGACGGCATTAAATCGGCAGCCCCACGTAATCCCACCGCTTCTAATTTCATTAATACCATTTGACGAATTAATGAGGGCGGTAGATTCGTGTGTTCGCGAATGGCGAAGGCTACATTATCGAAGGTGGAAATATCGGTAAATAACGCACCGGATTGGAATAGCATGCCCATGCGTTTACGCACTTCATAAAGTTCGCTGTTAGACAGTTTGCAAATATCTTGCCCGTCAAACAGGATTTCACCTTCATCAGGGATGAGTTGTCCACCAATCAGTTTTAATAACGTGGTTTTACCAATGCCGGAAGGGCCCATAATGGCTGTGATTTTACCGCGTGGTACACGCAAGTTGAGATCGCGATAAATCACACGTTCGCCACGTTTAAACGTCAGGTGTTTAACTTCGATTAAAGCGTCGTTCATAAAACCTTAATTATGAGAAGGCTTGAGCGCCTTGAGTGAATAAAAAATGAGTTGCGATAGTCTATGAAATCCACGTGAATGTCAAATAGAATTACGCACTCTTCATGCCCGGCCTTGGACTTCTTTTGGGCGAAAATGTTCCCATTAAAACGTGCTGAAATCTGACCGCACTTTTAGATTTTTTCAATAAAGTTGTGCTATTATTGCGCCCTATTATTAATTGTTATGGCTTAAAATAGAGTTATGAATATTCGTTGGAATATTACGTTGGCGGTAATCGCATTGGGATTATTAGCTTGGTTTTATAGCTTGAATCAAGAAGATGACGGGCTGAATGCGCTTGTTAAGACCGCAGACGCACCGGAATATGTCGGGCAGAAAATGAATACGGTGGTATATGCACCGACCGGCAAAAAACAGTATTTGGCCACATCCGATAAAGTAGAGTATTACACCTCGGATGGGCATACGAATTTTATGAATCCAAAAGTGCGTTTATTGGATCTTGAAATTCAGCGTGCCGGCACGGAGAGTGCTGACACGGAAAGTTGGGCGTTAAGTGCGAATAAAGCCACTTTAACGAAGAACAACATGTTATATTTGGAAGGTAATGTCGTAGCACAAAGCCTTTCTGCACAATCTCGTTTACAACGTATTGAAACCGAAAGTGCGGTAGTAAATTTAACTACGCAAGATATTACTTCCGATAACATGGTGAAATTAAACGGACAGGACTTTAGTTCAACAGGTTTAAAATTGACAGGCAACTTACAACAACAAGTGGCCACTTTAAAAGAACAGGTAAAAACACATTATGAAATTAATAAGCAGTAAAATTGTGCTTGCTTCTGCATTGGTTTTTATGTCTTTTTCCGCCTTGGCGTTAAAAGAAGATACCAATCAACCGATTAACATCGTGTCCGATAATCAATCTTTGGATATGAATAATCGTGTCGTTACTTTCACGGATAACGTGGTGATTACACAGGGTTCCATTGTTGTCAATGCAAGCAAAGTGGTTATTACCCGTCCGGAAGAGAATTCTAAACAAAAAGATAAAGTGGAAGCGTTTGGCAATCCGGTGACCTTTCATCAAATTATGGATGACGGCAAACCGGTTGATGGTAAAGCCAATAAAGTGGTTTATGACCTCGGTACCGAATTTTTAACATTGACCGGTGATGCAGAATTAAAACAATTGGATAGCAAAATTAACGGTAGTGTTATTACCTATGATGTAGCTAATCAGCAACTGAAAGCAAATGCGAATTCCGGTGCACGTGTAAAAACGGTATTGATTCCCACCCAATTAAATCGTGTCAATGGCAAATAGGACAAAAAATGGCGATTCTGTATGCTGAAAATTTAGCGAAAAGCTATAAAAACCGCCAAGTGGTTTCTGATGTCAGTTTAACGGTACATTCAGGTGAAATCGTTGGCTTATTAGGCCCGAATGGTGCCGGTAAAACCACTACCTTCTATATGGTGGTGGGATTAGTGAATCATGATCAAGGTAAGATTCGCATCGATGATGAGGATATTAGTCTGTTGCCAATGCATAACCGTGCGCAAAAAGGCGTTGGTTACTTGCCGCAAGAGGCCTCTATTTTTCGCCGTTTAAGTGTGTATGAAAATTTGATGGCGGTATTGGAAATACGTAAAGATTTGACCGCACTTCAACGCCAAGAAAAAGCAGATGAACTGATTGAAGAATTTAACATCGGACATATTCGCGATAGTTTGGGGCAATCTTTATCCGGTGGTGAACGTCGCCGCGTAGAAATCGCGCGTGCTTTAGCCGCCAACCCAAAATTCATTTTGTTGGATGAGCCTTTTGCCGGCGTCGATCCAATTTCCGTGATTGATATTAAGAAAATTATTAAAGATTTACGTGATCGTGGTCTTGGTGTGTTAATTACCGACCATAACGTACGTGAAACCTTAGATGTGTGCGAGCGGGCTTACATTGTAAGTTCAGGCAAGATGATTGCAACCGGTACACCTACTGAAATTATGAATAACAAATTGGTTAAAGACGTTTATTTAGGCGCCGATTTCCAGCTGTAACCTATGAAATTTACTGAGTTATTAACGCCGGAAACCATTCGTCAAGGAATGATTTCTTCTAGCAAAAAACGGGTTTTTGAGTCCATTGCGCGTATCGTAGAAGAACAATTACACATGGAAAATGGCGAGCAATGTTGCTTTGATTGTTTGTTTGCTCGTGAGAAATTAGGTAATTCCGGTTTAGGTGGTGGTGTTGCAATGCCAAAAGGGCGCCTACCTAATAACGGCAAACCCATAGGTGTATTTATTCAATTAGAAAGCCCTATTGATTATGAAGCCGCAGATAAACGTGAAGTTGATTTAATTTTCGCAGTATTGATCCCGGAAAATATGTGCGGTGATTACGTTCAGTATTTGCCAACATTGGCTGAGAATTTAGTGGACAAGTCTTTGTGTAAACAACTGAGGGCGGCAAAAAGTGCGGATGAAATTTGGGGCGTTTTTTCACATTATGATCAATGTGAGGCGGAAGAAATAGAGGTTGATGAGGAAGATTTTACTTCATTAGCACCGGAATCCGGTTCTGAAGAATAAAGAAAGGGGAATTATGGAAATTATCATTATTAGCGGTCGTTCCGGTGGTGGAAAATCCGTTGCATTAAGAGCCTTAGAAGACATGGGGTACTATTGTGTAGATAATTTGCCATTAGATTTGGTCCCGCAATTAATCAATATTCTTTCTGTTAATCAACACGCTGTTGCGATTAGTTTGGATATTCGTAATTTGCCAACGTCACCGGCGGTATTAGAAAAGACGATTGTGCATATTCAACAAGAACATAACGTTAAAATCATCTTCTTGGATGCTGATAAAACGACGTTGGTTCGACGTTATAGCGATTCTCGCCGTTTGCACCCCTTATCCACGCAAGATCTTTCTCTGGAAGCTGCTATCGATGAAGAAAGTAAACATCTTGATCCACTGATTCAGCAGGCAAATATCATCATTGATACAGGCTCGCTATCCACACATGAACTGGCAGAACGTTTACGCGAATTTTTGCGTGGGCATTCCGATACGGAATTGAAAATTGTGGTGGAATCTTTTGGTTTTAAATACGGCATTCCGTTGGATGCAGATTATGTTTTTGATGTGCGTTTTTTGCCCAACCCGCATTGGAATCATGCTTTACGCCCAATGACAGGATTGGATAAACCAGTGGCGGAATTTCTCGAAAAGCACAATGAAGTGCATCAATTTATCTATTTAACCCGTTCTTATATTGAAACTTGGTTGCCGATGTTGGAGCAGAATAACCGCAGTTATTTGACCATTGCGATTGGTTGCACCGGCGGTAAACATCGTTCTGTTTATGTTGCCGATCAATTAGGTAAGTATTTCCAAGATAAAGGCAAAAACGTCAGTATTTTGCACCGCTCTTTGGAAAAGCATAAAAAACAATAAGCTATTTTTTCTCGATTTGGCTGATTTGGCTGATGATCTCACCATCGGTTAAACGTGTTCTGATTTGTTCCCCAACGTTAATCTCATTGATTGATTTAATCGTGCCATGTTTATCATTTTGCGTGATGGAGTAGCCACGCGCCAATACTTTTAACGGACTTAAACTATCTAGCTTGCCACATAAATGTGCCAGTTGTTTTTGCTGAAGTCCCAGTTTCAAATTCATTTCGGAATTTAACTGCACTTTGAGTTGCGCCACTCGTTGTTTGTGCTGTTGTATCCATAGTGGCAACGGATTTTTATATAATCGCGCAGAAAGTGCGGTCAGATTTTCTGCTGTTTTTTGCCAACGATGATGCAAACTTTGCTGTAAACGATGGCGTAATTGTGTGATTAATTGTTGTTGAATGCGGAGCTGTGATTGCGGATGACGATGCTGTAAACGCAAGGAGAGGTGTTGTAATTGTTGCTTCTTCTCGGCGAAGATTCGATCTAAGGCAATTTCAATCCGTTGCTGACGATATTGTAATTGTTGTATCAATTCTGCTTGATTGCGACTGACGAGCTCTGCCGCAGCGGAAGGCGTTGGGGCACGTAAGTCAGCAACGAAATCAGCGATAGTTACATCGGTTTCATGCCCTACTGCACTGATGATGGGAATGGCGGAATGGAAAATGGCGCGCGCCACTTTTTCTTCATTGAAACACCATAAATCCTCTAGGGAGCCACCACCGCGTCCAACAATGAGCACATCGACTTCTTGCCGTTGATTAGCAAGTTGAATCATCTGTGTAATTTCAGTTGCCGCATCTTTACCTTGTACCGCCGTTGGATAAATGATGACTTTCAGACTTGGGTCACGACGCTGTAAAATATGTAAGATATCTTGCAGCGCCGCACCGGTTTGAGAGGTAACAATTCCAACCGCCTTGCTAAAGTGCGGTAGGTTTTTTTTGTGATTTTGAGCGAATAATCCTTCTGCCGCGAGCTTTACTTTTAATGCTTCAAACTGCTGCATAAGCAAGCCATCACCGGCGAGGTGCATGCTTTCGATAATCAGTTGATAATCACCGCGTGGTTCATACAAACTGACGGAAGCACGCACCAACACTTGCATGCCATTGGTTGGACGAAAGCTCACGCGCAGATTTTTCATGCGGAACATGGCGCAACGCACTTGGGCATTTTCGTCTTTTAAACTCAAATACCAATGACCGGAAACCGGCTGGGTAAAATTAGAAATTTCCCCGGTAAGCCAAACCTGCCCAAGTTGATTTTCTAACATCAAGCGTACAGATTGGTTCAGCTGACTGACGGAATAAATATTATCGCTCATTCTCTTTATTGTTTTTTAGTGCTCGTGCAATAGTGCCCAGCCGTCATCCAGCCAGTTACAAATGCTGTCAAAGAGCGCATGAAGAGAAAGCTCTCCGTCTTTTTCAATCAATTGAGTTAAGAAAGCGTAATCAACGTTTTCGCCATCGGCTAATTTTTTCAGTATTTCAGCCTCAGCCTGATTTAACTCATCAAGCCATTCGCCATTCGCGTAAATACGCAACGGGTTTTCCGTATAAACTAATTTGCAGTTGTTATCTTGTTGCAGTTTTCCGCCTAACTCAAAGATTTCGGCAACATCATCAAGATCAGTGAATTCGCCAACGTCTAGTAATTCATAACGTCTTTGACTTACTGTGGTTGCCAACGTATGTTGGAACAGTTGATCAAATTGTTTGGATTGAGACAGTTGTTGCAAGAATTGGCGTTTTAATTCCTGCACTGTTGTTGTGTCGAGTTTACCGGTATTTTGGACTTCGGGTGTTAAACGGAATGGGATATTCAGCTCACTCACGTCTAGATTTGGATGACAAAGATTACGTTCTAAGTTGTCAATTAATTCGCTCGTGTTTGGGTAACGTAAACCGAAAGAAACCGTTAAACAATCATCTTGTGCCACACCGTAATGGGAGAGTCTGGAAGGCACATAAAGTATATCTCCCGGCTCCATTACTTCATCTAAAATTAATTCACCCATATCATCAAAAATACGAATAGGTTGGTTAGGTTTAAATTCAGTTGTTGGTTCGCACCATTTACCTAATTGCCAGCGGCGATGCCCGTAAGCCTGCACAAGGAATACATCGTATTCATCGTAATGTTTCCCAACGGATCCGCCTTGCGGCGCAAAGGACACCATAATGTCATCGCGCTGCCATTGTGGAATAAAACCGAATTTACTCCACAAACTACCAAGTTGTGGTGACCATTGTTCCAAGTTTTGGACTAAAACGGACCATTTCTCCGGCATGTTTTTAAAGTCTTCATCGGATAACGGACTGGTGAACAGTTCCCAATTATCTTCGCTATGTTGCTTGATTAAACGAGCGACGACTTCTTCTGTTTGGGCGAGTTCTAAAATGTCATCAGGTTCTAATTGACCTACAATTTCTGGCAATCCGCTACGAATTAAGAGAGGTTTTTTTTGCCAGTAATCACGTAAGAAAATTTCTGGGGTAATATCTTGGGGTAAGCAGAATTTGCTCATATACATTCCTTCTTTGTGTTGTGCTATTTTTTCTTGGCCTGTTCTTCTGCACGTTTGCGCCGAATTTCTTTTGGATCAGCTAAAAGCGGACGATAGATTTCAATGCGATCTCCCTCTTTTAATTGATCGTTTAATTTTACAGGGCGGCTAAAAATACCAATTTTATTGGTGCGTAAATCAATGTCATTGAATTGTTGCAAAATACCGGATTGCACAATCGCCGTTTGTACCATCGTGCCCTCATCAACGCTAAATGTTTTTAGATAATGATGATCGGGGAAGGCATAGGTAATTTGAATATTAATTTTATTAGCCATAAATTAATTTTGCTCTTGGTTTTAAGATATCAATCATTATAGATAAATGGGTGAAAATTTGACCGAAAGAAAATGTTACTGACGGAGTTGAAAATTCGATCATGTGGAAATTAATTTTTTCATTCTATGTTGCTGGGGCTTTTTGCTTTATGGCAAATTCAAATGATGGTCAATTCACTGCATTTTATTGATTGATTTTCCTCCATTGTATTACAGGTCGTAAACTTTTGTCGAATATCTGCGGTGTCTATTTACAATTCACTGCCAAATTTCACCGCACTTTAATGTGATATGCGTCCGTTGATGTTATTGAAGCAATAATTTGAGAAGATATCAATTGTCTATAACTCAATAAATTTTTTGTGTTATGAATGCCTAGAAATTAACAAGAATTATTAGGAAAATTGGTATATAAAAAAGACACTATATTATAGGCAGAGTGTTGAGAAAACATGAGGAGATTGAAATGAATTGGATTTGGTTTGCGATAGGCTCCGCATTTTTTGCAGGATTAACCGCGATTTTAGGAAAGTTAGGTGTTGAAGGATTAAACAGTAATTTAGCCACATTTATTCGTACCGTAGTAATTTTATTTGTTGTCATAACAATTATTTCAATACGAAATGAATGGCAATTGCCTCAACATATTGCTACTAAACCGGTAATTTTTCTTGTGTTGTCCGGTGTTGCTACTGGGCTTTCTTGGCTTCTATATTATCGAGCTTTACAACTTGCGCCGGCTTCTTGGGTTGCGCCTATTGATAAATTAAGCGTGGTAATTGCGATTATATTAGGGGTAACTCTTTTAGGTGAACCACTTAGTATGAAATTGCTTGTTGGCGCAGGGTTAATTCTTTCCGGCGTGTTGGTGTTAGCATTGTAAAATGCCCTGAAAAACGACCGCACTTTTAGCATGATTCATAAAAAAATAGCTCCCATTGGGAGCTATTTTTATGTTGAGTGTAAAGAATTAGCCTTTGTAGTTGTAAATGTGAGCAACTAAGTCTAATACTTTGTGAGAATAACCGGTTTCGTTGTCATACCAAGAGACAAGTTTTACGAAGGTGTCGGTTAGTGCGATACCTGCTGCTGCATCAAACACAGAAGTGAGTGAGCAACCATTGAAGTCAGTAGAAACTACAGCATCTTCAGTATAGCCTAAAACGCCTTTCATTTCGTTTTCTGAAGCACGTTTTAATTCCGCACAGATTTCTGCGTAAGTTGCTGGTTTTTCAAGGTTAACGGTTAAGTCAACAACAGACACGTTTGGTGTAGGTACACGGAATGCCATACCGGTTAATTTACCGTTTAATGCCGGAATAACTTTACCTACTGCTTTTGCTGCACCGGTAGAAGATGGAATGATGTTTTGGGAAGCACCACGACCACCGCGCCAATCTTTTGCAGATGGACCATCAACGGTTTTTTGTGTTGCTGTGGTTGCGTGAACAGTGGTCATTAAACCGTCTTTGATACCGAATTTATCGTTGATCACTTTGGCTAATGGCGCTAAACAGTTCGTTGTACAAGACGCGTTAGAAACGATGTCTTGACCTTTATACGCATCAAAGTTTACACCACGTACGAACATTGGTGTGCTGTCTTTAGATGGGCCGGTTAAAACTACTTTTTTCGCACCGGCAGTGATGTGTTTACGAGCCGTTTCATCGGTTAAGAATAAACCGGTTGCTTCAACAGCAACATCAACACCGATAGCGCCCCAGTTAAGATTTGCTGGATCACGTTCAGAAGTCACGCGGATAGTTTTGCCGTTGACCACAAGGTTGCCGTCTTTTACTTCAACAGTGCCATCAAAGCGACCATGAGTTGAATCATATTTTAACATGTAAGCCATGTATTCAACGTCGATCAAGTCGTTGATACCGACCACTTCGATGTCATCACGATGTTGTGCTGCACGGAATACGATACGGCCGATACGACCGAAACCATTGATACCAA
>CAUPZK010000030.1:0-24799 GCA_963515835.1 uncultured Aggregatibacter sp. | reverse complement strand
TGGGGGTGTGTGGGAAAAAATAAAGTAAAGCGGAATATTTTAAATTGGAACCTAAGTTAGCATAACGGTTAGAGATAAAAGATAAGAAAAACCGCACTTAGATTTTTTATCTAAAATGCGGTTTTTTCTAACTTATTTGGGATTTAACTCTTTAAAACAAAATATTATTATTTGAGTGTTTGGATATAACTCGCAACATCTTGCATATCTTGTTCGCTTAATCCTTCTTTCACGCGATTGCCGGCACCTTCAATTTTTCCGCTTTTACGATCTTGAAGTGAGGTAATAATTTTCTCTTGGGAGAACGTATTCACAATTTGAGATTGTCCCATCGCTGATTTTTCAGCTTGTTTTCCGTGGCAAAGTGCACATGAACGGTTAAAAATCTTTTGTCCGTGTTCAATATTGCCTTCCGCATGAACGCTTGAAACTGCACTTAATGCAATGAGAGAAAGCATAGTAGAGTAAATTTTCATGATTTTCCTTAATTGATTTTCGTTGGGGTAAAGAGGCGTTGTAGTTCCTCTTCAGGGAGTAAACCCTCGAATTTATATATTACTTTGCCGCTTGGGTCAATCACGAAAGACGTCGGTGTGCCGACAAGTTGGTAACGCTCTGCCGTAATTTTCATTTGATCTTTAAATATCGGCAAGGTGAGTTGTCGTTTGGTGACAATCGCTTGCGTGTCGGCCTTTTCGCCGTCGATATTCATGGCGACCAGTTGCACTTGGTTCGGGTATTTTTCCGCCCATTGCTGCAAGGTTCTCAATTCCGTAATACAGGCACCGCAGGTTTCCGACCAAAAGTTGATGAGCACGGTTTTGCCCTGCCAGTCGCTTAATGAGGCTTTATTGCCTTGCAGATCGAAAGCAGCAATTTCCGGTGCGGGTTGGCCGATTTGCGCAGATTCCTCTTTGCAGGAAACACTAAAAAAAACGACCGCACTTATGCCGAGAAAACGAAGAAAATTAGCCAGCATTTTTTTCCTCACGCAATAATTTGCCGTGTTGTAAGTAAATAATGCGGTTGGTGAGTTTGCCTAAGTCCGGGTTGTGGGTCACCATGACGATCGTACGCCCTTGCCGGTTTAATTCCGTGAGTAAATTCAACACTAAATGTTCATTTGTCTCATCGAGGTTACCGGTGGGTTCATCGGCAAAAATGACCGGTGGCTGGTTCACTAAGGCGCGCGCAATACACACCCGTTGTTGTTCCCCGCCGGAAAGCTGGCTTGGACGGTGATTCATACGATGCGCTAAACCCACTTGATCTAATACGGCTTTGGCAGCAGCTTCATCGACCACGCTGTGATAATGTTGTGCCAGCATTACGTTTTCGAGTGCGGTTAAATAGGGAATTAAGTGAAATTGTTGGAACACTAAGCCGATTTTTTCCGCACGGAAACGTTGTCTGCCCGTTTCGTCCAGTTGTGCGGCATCCACGCCGTCTAAAATCACTTTGCCTTCGGTTGCGGTATCCAAGCCGGTGAGAATATTCATTAACGTGGTTTTACCTGAACCGGAGGCGCCCATGATAGAGACGAATTCACCCTCAGCAATTTGGATGTTAATGTCTTCAAGTGCGGTCACTTGGCCGAATCTTTTGTATAAATGTTGTGTTTCAATGACGATTTTAGCCATGTTATTCCCCTTTCAATACGTTGGCGGTTTGAATCTCTAAAGCGCGGCGGGTCGGTACGATAACCGCGATAAACGCCACTAATAAGGATAAAGTAATGGTAATCGGAATCACTGGCAGGCGCATATCAATATAGGCTTTGAACACGGTTAAGCCGAGCACCTGTGCCAATAGATAGCCGATGATTAAGCCGCATACAATGGCGCAAAGGGCGATAATCAAGGTTTCTGCGCCGATTTGTTTAATAATGTCTCGGCTTTTTGCGCCAAGGGCTTTTTGCAACGCAAATTCTTTCGCCCGTTCGCCCACGATGGCGATTAAAGTAGTGTTTACACAAAGGGTGGCTAAAATTAAAATCACCACAGAAATTAAGCCCATTAACCCTTTGATTTTATCTAGAATTTGCCCTTCGGAGGCAGAGACTTTGCGGATCGGATGAATATCTAAATCGGGATATTGTTGTTGCAACTGTTGGGCAAATTGATCCACTTGGCCTTGATCGTTTTTGACGTTTAACAATACGTTGGTCGCCAAGTTTTCTTTTTCCAACCAGTTTTGTGCAAAATCGAGGCTCACGATCAACATATTATCGGTGGCATCGCCCGCTTCTACGATGGCTTTAATATTGAATTGATGTTTATCCACGGAATTGAGGCTTAACGTGAGTTTATCACCCACGTTTAAATTGAGCCGCTCCGCGAGAGTTTTACCGATCATAGCGTTGCGCTCGTCGAAGTTCACTCCGATAGGATTGCCTGTGATTTGCCAATAAGGCGCAAGGGTTTTCATGTCTTCAAACCACACGCCCATAATCACGATTTTCTCCAAATCACTACGTGTTACACCATATAAATAGGGGCTTGCCGCCGTGATTAAGCCTTTCGGTGCTTGGTCAAGGATCTGTTGCACTTGATCCACTTTGATTAAATTGCCGTTGCTTGGGCCAATATAAAAATTGGCACCGAAGGTACGCAATTCTTGGCTCATTTTGGTATTAATATCGAAGTACACTGCGGCCATTGCGGTGACAATGCTTGCGCCCACTGTGAGCGCGGCAAAAATGATGAATACCCGTTGCAAGCGCAGGCGCAAGGCGCGTAATACCAAGCGCCAAAACATATTGATGGGTTTATTGTCTGCCATAAAGCACCTCGATAGGATAAAGACGGGCAATTCGGTGTGCCGGGAACCAAGCGCCGATCACGGCGATTAAGACGGAAATCACCAAGACACAAGGGATCACGACCCAAGCAAAGCTGAGTGGCGCACCAAATAATGTGGCGCCGATAAAACGTGCTAAGCCCCAACCGGCAACGCAACCTAAGATACCACCGATTAAGCCGCTGATGATGGCTTCGCAATAAAACAGCAAGACGATTTGCCATTGGTAGGCGCCTAGCGCTTTCATTAAGCCGATTTCTTTGCTGCGTTCGATAATGGTAGTGGTCATTAATGAGGCAATGCCCATGGCAGCGGCAATCAGGGCGGCAAGGGTGACGACAGCGAGTAATAATTGAATTTTCTCAATGACGACGCCTTCAGAAGCCGCAACTTGCCAAATCGGGCGAACAATCGCGCCGGAAATCGCTTCTTCCAATTGATGGGAAATGGAGGAAACGTAGGCCGTGCAATACCAACGGTCATATTCCTCGGCGGCCAAACCGTCCACATTGGCGCGGGCTTTGCGGGATAAATCATTTTCCGGCACGGTGAGCGCGGAGACTTTAATCGCCTGTACCTTGCCTTCTAATCCAAGTAAATTTTGCACCGTACTTAACGGCAAAATCACTTGTTGTTCTTCTGTGCCGCCGGTTTTAACAATGCCTTTCACGAGGGCGGTCATGTGTTGTGGTGACGCGTTTTCTTCCGCCTGATAACTTAAGCTAATCACATCACCGATTTTCCATTGCTGTTGTTTGGCAAGTTGGGCACCGAGTAGGGCAGGAATTTGTTCACTGAAATCATCAGTAGCATCATCCACCCATTCGCCTTCTACTTGCCAGTAAGGGCTGATGATTTTTTGCCCGGTGTGGTAATCCTCCTCATCCGGTACAGGAATATTATGATCAAAAAACGTCCCGAGGATGCTCACATCCTTTTCTGTGCCGTTAGCCACGTTGGCTTTTACCTGCGCACTGAGTAAGGGCGCGAACCCTACAATGTTGTTGCGCCAGAAAATGTCTTTCACATTCGGCAGTTCTTTTTCATCTAAAAAATCTTGTGTGGCGAGGGAAGTCCGACCGCTGACATCATCCGGTAAAACGGCACTGCTGGCCGGTTCTACCAAAATATTGGCACCGTAAGATTTCAACTCTTTTGCCATTTTGTCACCAATGTCGATGGACACCGCGAGCAAGGCGGAAATTAAACCGGCGGCAAGAAAAATAGTGACAATGGCAAGAAGCTTGCGTTTTAGCCCATAACGCCAAGATTGAAATAACATACGCGCTAACATGATTATTTTTCCTCCTTGGCGATTGAGGCTTCATCGGCTTTATTTAAATAGGCTTCCGGATTATCGCGGAACAGATTTAAATTCTTTTCATCCGTGAAGAAATAAGTTCTGCCTTCATGGTTGTATTTGAATTCTGTTTTGGTGTTGGTCAATTTCTTACCATTGACGGGATCCACCACGTCAATTTCAATGATGGTACTGAAATAGTTCAAGCCTTCTTCCAAGTTTTTCTTGTTGATGATGACTTCCGTATCCGTTTGCTTCCAATTATCAATCGGCACCGGATTACAACCGCCCGGTTTGCCGATGGAAGGGGTAAACATACGTACGCCGCAACCCACGCATACCACTTGGTTGCCTTCCATCACATAACCTTGGTCGCCACATAAAATACAGGCATCGAATACCGCGGCAAGACTGAGTTTGTCGGGCAGGCGATTAATAATGAAAAAACGCACCGCTTTGCCATCATCAGCAACCCAGAGGAAACGGTGTAATTTGCCGTCTTTTACTTGTTCGATGGGAATGTGTACGTTGTTTTCCGCATCTAAGGTGACTCTTTGAGCTTCCGAAAGTTGTGGCGGCTGGGACGCGATTTTGTCCCAATAAAGTTGCGTGGCGAGCATAATGAAAATTGCCGTTATGCCATAGCCGATGACCTTGCCGGAAGTGCGTTTGGCGGCAAGGGCTTTGCGTCTTTCGATAGGTTGTTGTTCGTTATTGGCTGTGCGCACGCGTGGGCGATGAATATTTAACGCAAAAATAAAGACGATAATGGCAAGAATAGCCGCATTAATGTAGTTCAAATACGTGGTGATATTGCCGGATTTTGCCACAAAACTTAACCGCACTTTGGTCAGTTCGATGACTTGTAATTTCATCAAAATCAGTAACACATCGCCAAGGAGTGGTGTGACTAAGATGAGGGTGAGTACCGTAGTGAGCAGGAGACGAAGTGCGGTCGTTTTTTTCGATGTTTTACTTTGCGCAAATAAAATCTCACACCAGCCGGCAACCACTAAACAGAAAATAAAACCGAGTGCAATGGCGCTGATGTGTAATAAGAAATCCGTGTTGATGACATCGGTGCCGGTGATCGCAGCGATGTTGGGATCTTTCGCCCAAAAACTGCCGGCTAATACGGCGAGCATGACATGCCAAAGCGTGGTTAAACGTTGCCAATGAATAAATTGAAAAACATAAGCAAAGAGGAAGATACCGAGGCTAAAAATGGCGAGGGTGAGTTTAACACTTTGCGTATTGGGCAAACTTAATGTGATGACACTGCCGATGATAAACCCGAGAATGGCAAGCCATACCAATTTTTTGCGATTAGCGTGAGGATACGGCACCCAGCTACACGCCAGTAGTAAAGAAAAAGGGAGCAGGGTTTGAATAAGAAAAACAAAGAAATAGTTCATAGCTTACTCTGAAAATTGAAAGAGAGGGTGTCACCTATTTTTAGTCTTTGGCTTCCTCGGTATTTTGGAGGAAGACACGTTTTAAAAAGCCCTTTTATTATGGGTCAACATAAACAAAAACACCTTGATATGCCTCAAGGTGTTTTATTTTTTGTTTTTGTTAACACCTGAAAGGTTTATTTCAAACCGGTAAATTTGAATTCATAGTTAACATCAAACGGTTTCCACCAGCGACCAACACCGGTTTCTTCATCGGTGTGACGGTGCATACCGGCTTTTGGTGGCGGATCAATGTGGTAGGTTAATTTATAGTTACCCACGCCCATCATTTTGATGTTTGCACCATAGTGAGGGCCATCGCTTGCCACCATTGGCATGAAGGTGCCTTCTTGTTTTTCACCGGTATCGGTATTCACTAAAGTGTATTGAATAGTGAGGTATGGCATCCATTCGCCTTCACCGAAACCATTTTTGTTGCCTTTGGTGGCATGAATATCCGCTTCTAAGTGAATATCGGATTTCGCTGCCGGCAAGCCCATGCCACGTGGTTCCATGTCAACCGGTTGTAAATACACGGCGGCAATTTCCATTTCGTTCATAGTCACCGGTTCACCCACAGGGAACTCTTTAAAGCCTAAGGCTGCCGGTGCGGTGATCATGCCGGCTAAAAGTGCGGTGGCGATTAATGTTTTTTTCATACTTAGTTTCTCCTTCACTGAATAAGTATAGCTTGTGCGACATTAAGCAGATTTTCTGCTTTCGTACTTCATATAAATGAATGCAAAAACAGCAGCCACCAACAAGACAGCCTGCGGAACCAATGTTTCTACATAAGGATAGATCCCCAACCATGAAATTTCCGGTACACCGGAGAACAATGTTGGTTCAAAGAGTTTGCCTTCAATCAGCTCAAGTACACTCTTACCGGCAAACACGAATGCCATTAAATACATGAACGAACCGGTAAACATAAAGAACGGCTTGAGCGGCAATTTCACCACGGTGTAGCGCATAATAAAATAGCAAATAGCCAGAATCACAACACCTACGGCAAAGCCGGCAAAAAGATAAGCGTAACTGACCGCACTTTTGGCATCGCCAACGAGGGCGTAATAAAACAACACGGTTTCTGCGCCTTCACGATATACTGCTAAGAAACTGGTGAGCCATAAGCCAATGAGCGAGCCGGTGGTTAATGCGGTGGAGAGCTTGCCTTCCAAATAACGCTTCCAGTTCTGTGCTTCGACTTTTGAAAGCAACCAATAGCTCATCATGAACAACATGACAACCGCAATCATCATAGTGAAACCTTCCAACAATTCACGGCTGGCACCGGAATTTGAGAAAATGAGTTGGAAGATCACTGCAGTAATGACGCTACCGAGCAATGCTACATAGACGGATTGGCGAATAACCGGCAGTTTGTCTTGATGATTGTTTTTCACTAAATACGCCACGATAGCCGCCACGATGAGTAGTGCTTCTAAGCCCTCACGCAGGATGATTAATAAGCTGTAGAGGAACATACTCCAGTCGGTTTGTTCTCCGCCTTGTAACATGGCGACAGCTTGGCTTAATCCTTGGCTTAATCCCTGTGCTTGTTCTTGTAACTTTTCTTTCTCTGCACCGGCTTTCATTAAGCTCACTAAACGCGTGAAATAGCCTTCTAATTGCGCTTTAAAATTGCTGTCACGAGAACCGATTTTATTCTCCATGCCGGTGCTTTCAAAAATGTCAAAGTAAGTATCTTGCACCGTTACCATGGCTTTTGCGGTATCACCTTGTTCATATAAACGGATGGCTTGCTGAACTCCGGCGTTCACTTGTGTGCTGATTTGCGCCCAATCTTTATCCGGTGTTGTGTCGGTAACCTTATCGGTTGTTTGTTCTATTTGGTTTTCTCGGGTCGTTGGTAAATTAGGAAGCTGTTCTTCAATATCTTGTAACAGCGTTGTGATTTGATAACCAAAGTCGCTGATTTGATCCGGTTGTTCGCTCAGTTTGATCAAATCATAAAACTGTTGATTAAGATTGCCGGAAATGGCAGCGGAACGATTTTGGCGAATGGACATTTCCATTTCGGAGTTTTTATAGCCATCGTATTGCGCTTGTTGCACCAGTTTTTTGGCGGTGGCGTAATCTTTCGCTTCATACGCTGTCATGGCTTGTGCTAACAAATCGTCAATGGTTTTAAAGCTTTTTTGCCAGTGCGCAACAATCGTTGCGTTTTCATATACTCCGTGCTGACCGGAGGCATTAAGTTGGTGTCCTGCAGTTAGGGAAGGAAGTACTTCTTGTAATGCCGCTTTAAGACCATCGATTTTCGCGTTGACTTGTTCTTGTGACTGGTTTTCACCAATCATTTTACGAATTTCACCAAAGGTGGCTTCCATTTGATAGCTTTTTTGGGCAGAAAAGTTAATGCGAATCGGCCCTTCAAGATTTTCAAATACTTCAAAATAAGCCATTTGGACTTCGGTACGAGCCTCATCAACTTTATTTTCAGCATAAAGTGCGGCGGTTTTATCCAACCGATTTTCAATATCCTGTACCCATTGTTGATAGTTATCTTCGGCGTGCGTTAAGGTGGAAAATAACAAAAAGATGCTAAAAATAGCGTAGTGATACCAACGAGAAATGCGCATAATCCCTCTTTTTACGTCTATCCATTTTAGGTTTGCAATTGAGAATAATTATCCTCTAACGGATTTTTAATGCAAGGGAAATTCGTGTAAAAAAATAGAGCTAGATCATAAAGTCATTGAATTTTGTGTCTTGATGATGAAGAAAATAGGAAAAGTGCGGTGACTTTTCCTATTGTTTTAGCGTGAGGAGAAAGAATGATTAATTTGTTGGCAAGTCATCAATGACAAGATAGATTTTCGCCACCGGGCCATGTACCCCAACCACTTTGATTAATTCAATATCTGCCGTGGAACTTGGACCGGAAATGATATTAATGCAAGAAGGCATACGCTCGCCTTGTTGGGCTTTGTCATGCAGGATTTTTGCCAGTTGTGCTACACGAGGGAGTATCTTGCTTTTGCGTACAACGACAATGGATTTCTCCGGCAGTAAGCTCACAGAACGACCGCGTTCAGCTTGGGAAAATAGCACGATACCGCCTGATTCGGTTAAACCGTATTCAGCGTAAACGATCCCAATATTGGCTTGTTCCGATTGGGTAATGTTCGCTTCTGCGTGTTCCGGCGACCAAATATGACAAGGGTATTTTTCTTGAACCGCTTGGGTAATACCGAGTTCTTCTAAGCGCGGGTCATCGTTTAACACGATATCGCCACCGCCATATTTCTCACAAAGTTCAAGTGCGGCCTGTTTTGCCAACGTTTCTGAGGTTACGACCACATCCACCATCATCACTTTAGCAAAGTTTACAAACTCCTCGCAAAGTTGTGCTTGAGTGAGGTGGGTGAGGCGTTCTGTCGGATAAGTATTCACCGGTGTTGCCATAGCTTCCGGCACATTGGCGCGTGGTTTGCCCATTTTTGCCGCCAGTTTATTGAGGAAGTTTTCTCTATTTTGTAAATCCATTAGTTTGATCCTCTGTTGTTGAACCATTGACGGAAACTTTCGCCTTCAGCTTTTGGTAAATCACGGGCTTTTGTCCATTCTGCGAGTGCGCCGAGTTGAATCGGCGCTTTGCCGTTCTTAATCAGTTTACCTGCTAATTTGGCGCCGGTGTTTACACCGATTTTCCATAAGGTTGGATGGGCGTTAGCAAAGCCAAAACCGAAAATGGATAAGCGTTCCAATGCCGGCGTTTTACCTTGTTCTACCATTTTTTCACGGTGTTTTAAAATCAGTTGGGCTAACGGAATGCGTACCGGACAAACTGAGTTACAGGCATTACATAAGGAACAGGCGTATGGCAATTCTTTGAATTCGTCATAGCCGCCAAGTAATGGCGAAATCACTGCACCAATTGGGCCCGGATAAATAGAACCATAACCATGGCCACCGATTTGACGGTACGCCGGGCAAGTATTTAAGCACGCCCCGCAACGGATACAGCGTAAAACTTCTTGGAATTCGGAGGCCAAAATATCGGAACGACCGTTATCGACGATGACTAAATGGAATTCTTCCGGACCATCGGTTTCGCCGGCAAGGCGAGGGCCGGTAAGCCAGGTGTTGTAACCGGTTAATCTGGCGCCCACCGCACTACGTGCCAGCATCGTAATTAACACATCCACCTCTTGGAAAGTCGGCGCTAGGCGTTCCATTCCCATCACGGCAATGTGCGTTTTTGGCAGCGTGGTGGCTAAACGTAAGTTACCCTCGTTAGTCACCAAACAAACAGAGCCGGTTTCTGCCACAGCAAAGTTACAACCGCTGATGCCGATGTCGGCTTCTAAGAAATCCTGACGAATTTTTTCACGTACGAAACGGGTCATATCTTCCGGCGTTTCCGCACCTTCATAGCCGAGTTTTTCATGTAAATCTTTGCGAATTTGGTGACGATCTTTATGAATCGCCGGTACCACAATATGTGATGGCTTGTCGCCGGAAATTTGCAGTAAATATTCGCCTAAATCCGTTTCAATGACTTGCATGCCTTCGTTTTCTAATACGCCATTTAACCCAATTTCTTCCGTTACCATGGACTTGGATTTCACGATTTTCTTGGCATTTTTTTTCAGCGCAACTTGGCGAATGTATTCGGTGGCCTCTTCAGCCGTTTCGGCAAAATAAACATGCCCCCCATTGGCGGTAACTTTTTCGCTTAGTTGGTATAAATAGGCATCAAGGTTTGCTAAAACGTGATTACGGATTTGTTTGGATAAATCACGCCATTCTTCCCAGTGGCCTAACTCATCCACCATTTTTTGACGGTTTGTGCCGATGGTTTCTTGGGCTTTTACCACCGCTTTGCGCATGATTTCATTATGGACTTCGCGATCAACGCGTGCTTTAAAAGGGAGGTTACTGGTTTTTAAAGACATCTTATTTTCCCTCCTGCATCAATACTTCTGCGATATGCATCACTTTGATTTTGCTGCCTTCACGTTGTAGGCGACCACCAATATTGAGTAAGCAGCTCACGTCTGCCCCAATTAAGTATTCAGGTTCGACTTCCTCAACGTGTTCCACTTTTTCTTTGACCATTTCACCGGAAATTTCTGCCATTTTAACCGAGAACGTGCCACCAAATCCGCAACAGGTTTGTTGATTATGAATAGGCAACAGTTCTAAGCCTTTAACATGTTTGAGCAACTCAATCGGCTCGTTCACAATACCGAGTTTACGGAAAAGACTGCAGGAAGGATGATAAACTGCACGACCCGGCAGATGGGCACCGATGTCGGTCACGCCGAGTTTATTCACGATAAAATCCGTTAAGTCATAGAAACGAGCGGCGACTTTTTTAGCACGTTCCGCCCATTCCGGTTCATTGGCGCGAGTAAAGTAATCCGGGTAATTTTTAACAGCATAAACGCAAGATCCGGCAGGGGCTACGATTGGGTAGTCGTTAGCTTCAAAGGTTTCGACCAAGTTTTTCATGCCGGGAAGGGCTTGTTTGGTATAACCGCTATTTAACGCCGGTTGCCCACAACAACCTTGTTTTTCTAAAAAGGTCACCTGACAGCCTAACTTTTCCAGTAGCAGAACGGTGTTTTTTGCTACACCGCTTTTGACTACATCGGCAATACAGGTCACGTAGAAATTCACATTCATCGTAATACTCCAATATTAAAAAAGAAAAATCAGTTAAAAAATTAAATAACGACCGCAAAAGTGCGGTCGTTTTTTGAGTCAATTTTCTAGGTTGTTACTACAACGTGTATAGCAACGGAATTAATAGGGTGGCACAAAGTGCAGCAATAATACCGTAAACCACCATTGGAACGATTGTGGTTTTGATGATAGTGCCTTCTTGATTTTGAATGTTTAATACGGAGGACACCGCAACGATATTATTAATACATACCATGTTACCCATTGCACCACCGACTGATTGTAGTGCTAAGATTAATGCTACGGATAAACCGGTCGTTTCTGCAGTGGATAATTGTACACTACCGAAGGTTAAGTTGGATACGGTGTTAGAACCGGAGAAGAACGCACCGACTGCACCAAGGTAAGAGGAGAAAATCGTCCAGTCATCGCCGGTGACTTCTGCAAAGGTGCGGCCAATGATTTTCACCATAGAGTGTTCGCCACCTACTAACATTAAGTTGACCATCACTAAGGCACCCATTAGGGCGATAAATGGATTTTTGGATTGTTTCAAGCTAGTGGCAAAAATATCTTTGACTTTTGCACCGGAAACGCCGAATACTGGGATTGCGATTAATACCGTGATAACAAATGGAATTAATGCCGGCACATAAAGCAATTTATAGCTTGAGGAAACATCTGATCCGAAGATATTTTTTAGGCTGAAGATAAGGCCTTTACTGATTTCGAATGTCCCTAATGAACCTAACACGGTAGTAAACCAAACGGTGGTGTCGTTCATCATCGCTTTAAACGGCAATTGGTGAATACGTGTTACGACTAAAAACGCAATTAACAAACCGGTCGGGAAGAGGGCTTTAACTACTTGACCGGTGGTTACCGCATTGCTATCTAATGTGTTTTCGACTTTTGCTAACCCGATATTGCGATTTGCCGCCCAGACAGAAACAAACAACCCGATTGCGCCGCCCACTAAAGACGGGAATTCATAGTTAAATTGTGCAATCAGTAAATAAGGCACGACGCAAGCAAAGACACTGATATAAATAAAGACCAAGTTTTGGCGAATATCTTTCCAGCTGACAAGTACACGTAATGCCAATAATGGGATAAGCAGAGCGGCCACAGAGTGAATCAGTGCTGTGATGGAGCCGACTTCTAGTACCATGTCTTCAGATAATTTAAGCGGACCGAAACCGAACCATGTTGGTGTGCCTACCGCGCCGAAAGACACCGGAACGGAGTTCATAATTAAAGTAAGCATCGCCACTTTTAACGGATTAAAACCTAAGCCCATAAGAATTGGCGCGGCAATGGCGGCTGGTGTACCGAAACCACTGGCGCCTTCAATCATAAAGGCAAATGCCCAACCGATAATCATCAGCTGCGCAACCGGATTTGGATTAATGTTACCCAACCATTTACGCATAATGTCGGTCGCACCGGACACTTCACAAAAACGATTGAATAGAATCGCACCGAAAATGACGGTGATCGGGGTTTGCACGGCAACGATTGCCGAGGTGACGTTCGCACTGATGGTGACAATGTCCGTATTGAAGTGCAATAAATGCACGACCATAACAAGTGTTGCAATCCAAGGTAATGCAACATAAGACGGTAAAGCATTACGCTTAACCATTAAATAGATCAATAAGACAATAGGTAAGACGCTTAGGAAAAAAGACATGTTTACTCCTGTTAATAATAATTAGCAATTAGAACATCGAACGGATTCTAGGGAATATACTTAGAAAAAATATACCTATTTGGGGAAAGTGTGATCCAGTTATCAAAAAATATGCACATTTTTTAAAAAAATGTGATCTATGTAACTTAATTGTTTTAGCTTTAGTGAAAATAGCGCTTTTATACAATCAAGTGCGGTCAAAAAAAGCGTGTTTTTACGGTGTCTTATCGGTTATTTTCTGTTATTCTTTTGGCGTTTTTCGTCAACGTTATTTTTAACATAAGGGTAACAATCTATGGCCAATACTTCATTAATTAGTCAACTTCGTCAAATTGTCGGTGACAAATATTTGATTACTGACCCGAGCAAATCGGAAGCCTATCGTAGCGGTTATCGTTTTGGTAACGGAAATGCTTTGGCAGTAGTTCGCCCGGGAAATTTAACGGAATTTTGGGCGATTCTTAAAGCTTGTGTGGCGGCAGATGTTATTGTTATTGCTCAAGCCGCCAATACCGGTTTAACCGGTGGCTCCACGCCCGATGGCAATGATTACGATCGCGATATTGTGATTATCAATGCGATGCGTATTTCAGGCATTCAATTAATTAATGACGCACAGCAAGTGGTTTGTTTGCCGGGTTCTACACTAAATGAATTAGAGATCGCTTTAAAACCGCACGGACGTGAACCGCACTCTGTCATCGGTTCTTCCTGTATTGGCGCCTCGGTGATCGGCGGTATTTGTAATAACTCCGGTGGAGCGTTGGTGCAACGTGGTCCGGCTTACACGGAAATGGCGCTTTATGCGCAATTAACAGAGCAGGGCGAATTACAACTGGTGAATCACTTAGGTATTGATTTAGGTGATACGCCGGAAGAAATTTTAGCGAATTTAGAGAATCAACGTTATCAACGCAAAGACATTCAATTAGATTGTGGCAAGGGACACGACCATGCCTACTGTAATCATGTGCGCCAAGTAGATGAAGATAGCCCTGCACGTTTTAATGCCGATCCGGCGCGTCATTATGAGGCGTCCGGTTGTGCGGGAAAATTAGCGATTTTTGCGGTACGGTTAGATACCTTTGTGGCAGAGAACAAGACCGCAGTATTTTATATTGGCACCAATCAAACAGAGACATTAAATGATCTTCGTCGTCATATGTTGGCAAATTTTAAACAGCTACCGATTTCCGGTGAGTATATTCACCGTGATGCGTTTGATGTGGCAGCCAAATACGGTAAAGATACGTTTTGGGTGATTAAAAAATTTGGTACGCATTGGTTGCCGAAGTTATTTGCCATGAAAGCTAAAGTGGATCGTTTGGCTAAAAAAATCAGTTTTATGCCAAGTCATTTCAGCGACAAAATCATGCAGGCGATTTCAACGGTCTTGCCGGAACATTTGCCGAAAAAATTATGGCAATATCGTGATCAATACGAGCATCACTTGATTGTTAAAATGGGCGGTGATGGCGTACAGGAAGCGCGGGATTATTTAACCTCTTATTTTAAAGAGGGCAGCAAAGGCGCTTTCTTTGAATGTGATGCCGTAGAAACGCAAGCGGCGATGTTACACCGCTTTGCTGTGGCTTCAGCAGCGATTCGTTATCGTGCGATTCATGAAAAAGAAGTGGAAGACATTGTGGCTCTGGATATTGCATTACGTCGTAATGATCGTGAGTGGTTTGAAACTTTGCCGCCTGAGATCGACCAAAAAATCAGTCATAAATTGTATTACGGGCATTTTATGTGTCATGTGTTCCATCAGGATTACATTGTGAAAAAAGGCCATGATTGCATGGAATTAGAGCATCAAATGCTAGAATTGCTTGATAAGCGTGGTGCACAATACCCGGCAGAACATAATGTGGGCCATTTATATGAAGCGAAACCGGCGTTGCGTAAATTCTATAAAGCGCTCGATCCAACCAACAGTTTTAACCCGGGCATTGGGCATACATCGAAGAAGAAACACTGGCAATAGAAACATCATTTTGTGAGGGATTCATGTTGTTGCGCCCGCACAAAATACATTAAAAAAGACCGCACTTTAGGTGTTAAAGTGCGGTCTTTTTTTACCGTGTTTTTTTAAGTGGATGTAAACGTTATTGCGTTAATTTGCCGGTCTTGCATCTTCCACCGGTGCTGAATTACCTTCGTTTAACACATCCCAAACGCTTTCTTGTTTCGTAACATTATTGCTTTCAACGGCATTGACGGAAGGTGTCGTCGGCGTATATTCGGTTTGTTGGCAGAAAGATTGATTTCTGTCAGCCCAAACAGGAATTGTGCGAGCACTACTGCAATCCCAACCACCATAGGCATTGATACCGACCCATTTAATTTCTTCCGGTTTATGAAGTTTTAACGGGCGGGTGGTGGTGCGTTTTAAATACTCTTTATAGACCTGTAACGCACCGCTGGCACCGGTGAGTTTCGTTTCACCGTTGTCGTCTCGACCAAGCCAGATGGTGGTGACGTTTTCGCCATCAATTCCGACAAACCAAGTATCGCGCGCATCGTTAGTGGTACCGGTTTTGCCGGCTAAGTGTAAATAGGCGTAATCCGGTTGCAGGCTGTGAGCTGTGCCACGATCAACCACTTGTTGCATAGCAAAGAGCGTTTGGAAGGCAGCTTCACGTGGAACCACTTGTTTGGGCTCAAATTCACGGGAATAAACCACATTGCCTTGTCTATCCACTACACTGTTGATGGTGTTGAGCGGAATGCTTGCCCCTTCATTAGCGATGGTTTGGTAAAGTTTGGTCACGTCGTAAGGTGAAATGGCGTAGGAACCCAGCAACATTGACGGGACTTTCGGAATCGTGACTTTATCCCACCCCATGGCTTGTTGCACCGAAATCACTTTGGTTAACCCCAGCTTCATACCAATATTGACCGTTGGAATATTCAACGAGCGTACTAATGCATCCATCAGCATGACCGAGCCGCTGTATTTGCGGTCGTAATTGCGTGGCTGCCACGGCGGACTGCCTTTCACATTGATGGTAATCGGTTGGTTGTTAATCGGTGTGTTCAACCGAAATTGATCCGGATACATAAGTGCGGTCAAATAAACGGACGGTTTTACCAACGAGCCGATTTGGCGTTTAGCCGATAAGGCACGGTTGAACCCGGCAAATTGCGTTTGCAATCCCCCCACAATGGCGCGCACTTCACCGGTTTGATAATCGGCAACCACCATGGCGGATTCCAAAAACGGATTCTTATGTTTGAGCTGTAAATCGGATACGGCACTGATTACTGCTTGTTCTGCGCGATCTTGTTGTTTCACGTCCAATGTAGAGAAAATTCGCGCACCCAGGAGATTTTCTGTTTTGCCTTCGCCAAGCTGGTGGCGTAATTCGGTTTGTAAGGTTTGAATAAACGCCGGGTATTTACGGCTAATTTTCCCTTTTTCTTGCACACCGAGCGGGCGTTGGCTCAATAATTGATACAGTTCTTCACCGATGATTTTGTGTTCCAACATCAAATGCAACACCACATTGCGGCGTTCCAGCGCATTTGTGGGATTACGCCACGGATTATAGAGGGAAGGGCCTTTGACCATGCCCACTAATAAGGCAATTTGATCCAAACTGATTTCCCGCACGGAACGTCCGAAATAAAACTGGCTGGCCAATTCAAAACCATGAATTTGGTTGTCGCCGTTCTGCCCGAGGTAAATTTCGTTTAAGTAGGTTTCTAAGATACGGTTTTTGTCATAACGCCAATCGAGAATTAACGCCATTAAAGCTTCGTTAATTTTACGGGTGAGGGTACGCTCGTTGCTTAAAAATAAGTTTTTCACCAGTTGTTGGGTTAGCGTACTGCCGCCTTGTACTGTATGACCTGCCTGAATATTCGTGATGACGGCACGCAAAATACCTAGTGGGCTGATGCCATCGTGTTGAAAGAAACGACGATCTTCCGTTAGTAATAAGGCATCAATGAGTAAGCGGGGGTATTGCTGCAAGGAAATTGCAAGACGTTCTTCTTTGTCTGATTGCAAAATGGCGATCAACTTCGGCGCCAAGCGAAATTCATCAATTGCTTTGACGTTAATCAGATCCTCAATGACTGCCAGTTTGTCATTTTCAAAACGCAGACGAAAAACCCGTTGCGCCTCCGGTGTGTCGGGGAAAGGGAATGCACGACGCAATAAGACAATGGTGTTGTCTTCGATTTTAAAATCGCCTGGTGCGGCAATCATGGTGGTTTGGCGATATTCGTTTTCTAAGAGAAGTTGCTTGATTTGCTCAAAACTGAGTTGATCACTCACTCGAATGCTTTCAATTCGGCTATACACTTCTGCCGGCAAACGCCAAATTTGTCCGTCTATTTTACTGCGGATTTGCCAATCCAAATAAGCAGAATAAGAAAACAGCATACAAAAAAAAGTGAATGCGATTTTTAACAGCTGAATTGTCCAAGATCTTCTGGATTTTATCGGTGGCTGTTCAGTCGAAGTCTGTTGCTCTTTGGTTGTTGCCATGTGCGTTACCGTTTGGGCTGAATGTTGGGATTAGGCGCGGATAAAATCCAAGTAAGAGTGTAAAAAACGGGCAAAATCTTCAATGCCACAAAAGGCGATACTTTCATCATCGTAATAATAAAAACCGTCTTCCAATGTGTCTTGATTCTCAATAGCGAGATTATTTGCCTTTGCCATCACCTCATCAGCATTAATGTATAAGCTGTATTCGGCACCGGTTAACACGACATTCGCCGCATGGGGCGCAGGCAAGTTTTGTAAATGAAAAAGTGCGGTAGAAATTAGTTGTGGATTTGACCGCACTTCGATGTTAAACCAGTTGGCAAAGGCTTCGTGCTCCATGGAGCACTTCGCGACAGTGTTGCCTTGATGGGAGGTAAACTGAAAATCCATATTAGATGCTGAAAGAGGATCCGCAACCGCAAGTGGATGAGGCATTCGGGTTATTCACCACAAAACGTGAACCTTCCAAGCCTTCGGTGTAGTCAATGGTGCCGCCGATTAAATATTGTAGGCTCATCGGATCGATAACTAATTGTACGCCGGCATTTTCTACGGTTAAGTCGCCTTCATTGACTTTTTCGTCAAAGGTAAAGCCGTATTGGAAGCCGCTACAACCGCCGCCGGTAATATAGACGCGCAATTTAAGTGCCGGGTTTTCTTCTTCGGTAATTAAAGACTTCACTTTTTGTGCCGCCGCATCGGTAAATGTTAATGGAACGGATATCTCTGTCATATTATGTAATTCCCCACGATTTATTTGAGCGCGTATTATCCAATAACCGACTAGTCCATTCAAGAATTTATCAAGGATTTTTCTCTGTCACAGTGCTATAATTCCGCCCATGAATTTTTAAATAGGGAGATAAACATGAGTATTCCATTAAGAACGGAAGAGGAAATTGTTAAATTACGTGAAGCCTGCAAACTGGCATCCGATGTGTTGGTAATGATCGAGCCTTATGTAAAAGAGGGGGTTACTACCGGAGAATTGGATCGCATTTGTCACGATTATATGGTGAACGTGCAAAAAGTTATTCCCGCTTGCTTGAATTATCATGGCTTCCCGAAAGCGACTTGCATTTCCATTAACGAAGTGGTTTGTCATGGCATCCCAAGTTTTGATAAGCATCTGAAAAATGGCGATATTGTGAATATTGATGTCACGGTGATAAAAGACGGTTATTTTGGGGATAACTCGAAAATGTATATCGTCGGCGAAACCAATTTACGCAGTAAAAAGCTGGTGGAAGCGGCACAAGAAGCCCTTTATGTCGGTCTGCGTACGGTGAAACCGGGCATTCGTTTAAATGAAATCGGTAGAGCCGTACAAAAATATACGGAATCTCAAACGTTTAGTGTGGTGCGCGAATATTGCGGCCATGGCATTGGGACGGAATTCCACTGCGAACCACAGGTTTTGCATTATTACGCAGACGATGGTGGCGTGGTGTTAAAACCGGGCATGATATTCACCATTGAGCCAATGATTAACGCCGGTAAAAAAGAAGTGCGTTTAATGGGCGATGGGTGGACGGTGAAAACCAAAGACCGCAGCCATTCCGCACAATTTGAGCACCAAATTGTGGTGACGGAAAACGGCTGTGAAGTGATGACCATCCGTGACGAAGAGATTGCCGAAGGGCGTATCCAACGTGTCATGGTGAACGTTTAATTAACCGAAATCCGCTGCGTTTCCCGTGGCGGATTTTTTGTATTTCCTGCTTTTGCAAGACGACCTATGCTTTTTCCTTACGATACCCAAGCCGAGCTCACGCCAAGTGCGGTCAAAATTCAGAGAGAAAATTTAAAACAGTTTGAACTGGCGAATTTTGACAAAATAGCTATCGATCAACTGATTGCCAATCGTACGGTGTTTTACGATCAATTCCTTTTACACTTGTGGCGCCATTTTCAATTTGCCGACAATCCCACATTAAGTCTGATTGCCGTGGGCGGTTACGGGCGGCAGGAAATGTTCCCTCTTTCCGATTTGGATATTTTGATTTTAACGGAGCAAGTTCCAACTGAGGCGTTACAGGAAACGCTCGGTCAATTCGTGCAATTTTTATGGGATTGCGGTTTTAACCTTGGGCAGAGCATCCGTACCCTTGCTGAATGTGGGGCAGAGGGCATGGCGGATATCACGGTGGCGACAAATTTGTTGGAGGCGCGTTATTTAATCGGCAATCAAACGTTATTCAAACAGCTGGTCGCATTGGTGCAACAACCGACTTTTTGGTCAAAAACCGATTTCTGTCAGGCAAAGATTCAAGAAAAAAATGAGCGTTATCAACGTTATAACAATACGTCTTACAATCTTGAACCCGACATTAAATACAGTCCGGGCGGCTTGCGGGATTTGCATTTGTTGTATTGGATTGCCCTTCGCCACAACGGGGCGAAAAATTTGCAGGAAATTTTGCAAGCGGGATTTATTCATCCGGCGGAGTATGCTTTGTTGCTGAAAAGCCAACAATTTCTGTTTAAAGTGCGGTATGCATTGCATTTAATCTTGAAGCGTTATGACAACCGCCTCTTATTTGATCGTCAATTAAAAGTCAGCGAATTATTGGGATTCCAAGGCGAGGGCAATCAAGGCGTGGAAGCCATGATGAAGCAATTTTTTCAGGCGCTACATTCCATTTCATTGCTGAGCGAATTGCTGGTCAAGCATTATCAGGAGCATTTTTTAACTCCCCATGAAGTGGTGAACGAGCAAGTGCTTGATGTGAATTTCAGCTTGATAAATCAATCCATTTGTTTGCGTCATCGCCAATGCTTTGAACAACAGCCGGAAAGCATCCTCGATCTTTTCTATTATTTAACGCAATATCCTCAAGCAGAGATCCATTCCTCCGTATTGCGTGAGCTGTATTTGTCGCTAGAGCAACGGCAAGGCTATTTATGCGATTTACCGACGGCACGAGAAAAATTTATTCGGTTGTTTAATCAGCCGAATGCCATTCAACGCGCATTTTTCCCCATGCACCAATATGGTGTGCTGACCGCTTATTTACCGCAATGGGGCAATATTGTCGGCTTAATGCAGTTTGATTTGTTCCATTGTTACACCGTGGATGAACATATTCTGCGTGTGATGTTAAAACTGGAAAGTTTTTTAGCGGAAGCGTCGGCGCAAAATCACCCGATTTGCCATCAAATAATGCATCAAATTTCTGACCGCACTTTATTGTATATCGCTGCTTTATTTCACGACATCGCCAAAGGGCGTGGTGGCGCGCATGAATTGCTGGGGGCGGAAGATATACGCGAGTTTGCTGCACTGCATGGCTTCGACCAACGCGAAACGCAAACCATGGCATGGCTGGTCGAACAGCATTTGTTGATGTCGGTGACGGCACAACGACGGGATATTCACGACCCGGAAATTGTGTTGAGTTTTGCTGAGCGCGTGCGTAATCAAGTGCGCTTAGATTATTTAACGTGCCTCACTATTGCCGACATTGTGGCGACCAATGAAAACTTATGGAACAGCTGGAAGCGTTCTTTATTGGCGACCTTATATGATTACACCACGCAACAATTCGCCCAAGGGCTGGCAACCTTGTTGGATAATCAGGCAAAGGCTGAAGAGCATCGCCGCTTAGCGTTATTAGAAATACGTGAAAAAAACACCGCACTTTCTGAGCAGCAAATTGAAAAGCTATGGCAACGTTGCCCGTTGGATTATTTTTTACGTAATTCGCCGCAGCAAATCAGCTGGCACACGCAACTGCTTGCCGAGTTTCGCGGTGATGTGTTAGTAAAAGTGAGCAATCGGTTTTCCGCCGGTGGTACGGAAATTTTTATTTATACCAACGACCGCCCGAACCTGTTTAATAAAGTGGTGAGTACCATCGGAGCGAAAAAACTCAGCATTCACGATGCGCAAATTATTACCACGCAAGACGGCTATGTGTTGGACAGTTTTATTGTGACTGAACTGGATGGCGCTGAGTTGCCATTTGATCGTCGTCGTATGTTGGAAGACGCGTTGACGAAAAGCCTAACGTCAGAATCGATGAATAAACAACGCCTGCGCGAAAAACACCATTTGGCTCATTTTCATGTGAAAACCGACGTGCGTTTTTTGAATCTTGAGAAAACTGATCAAACTGAAATGGAATTGTTTGCACTGGATCAGGCAGGTTTGTTGGCGGATGTGAGTGCTGTATTCTGCGACTTAGCGCTGAATTTACTTAATGCCAAAATCACCACCATTGGTGAAAAAGCAGAGGACTTCTTTATTTTAACGAATAAATTCGGACGCGCCTTGGACGAGTCGGAGAGAGCGGCGTTATTGACGCGTTTGTTGCAAATTTTAAATTAGTGTTTAAACATAAAAGTGCGGTCAGATTTAAAAACGTTTGTAAACCTGACCGCACTTTGTGTTTTATGAATTATGCCAATTCAGCAAAAGCAATATCTGCTGTCGCTAGCGTGCGCTCGATGTCTTCATCAGAATGTGCAAGAGACATAAAGCCTGCCTCAAATGCAGATGGCGCCAGATAAACGCCTAAATCCAACATTTTGTGGAAAAAGCGTTTAAATTTTTCGGTATCGCACGTCATCACGTCCTGATAACTCGTCACTTCTTTTTTATCAGTAAAGAAAATACCGAACATGCCGCCGACATAATTGACGGTAAACGGCACTTGATGCTTATCGGCAAGCTGTTGCAAGCCTTTTGCTAATTTTTCCGTTTGTTGCGCCAGTTTTTGCTCATTACCGGCTTTTTTCAACTCTGTTAAGCAAGCGATACCGGCCGCCATCGCTATCGGGTTGCCGGATAAGGTGCCTGCTTGGTAAACCGGGCCGGTTGGGGCAATGTGTTGCATGATTTCTTTCTTACCACCAAAGGCACCCACCGGCATACCACCGCCGATTACCTTGCCTAAACAGGTTAAATCCGGTGTGACATTGTAGTAACGTTGTGCACCACCAAGTGCTACACGGAAACCGGTCATTACTTCATCAATGATGAATACGGCGCCGTATTGATCGCAAAGTTTACGTAACCCTTGCAGAAAATCATTTTTTGGTGGAACACAGTTCATGTTGCCCGCGACCGGTTCAACAATCACGCAAGCGATGTCGTCAGGATATTGCTCGAAGGCTTGTTTGACAGAGTCGATGTCGTTATAGGTGCAGGTGAGCGTGTGTTTGGCAAAATCTGCCGGCACGCCCGGTGAGTTAGGTTGCCCCAGTGTTAATGCACCGGAACCGGCTTTGACTAATAGGGAATCTGCATGACCATGATAGCAACCTTCGAATTTGATGATTTTATCTCGATTTGTATAGCCACGGGCTAAACGAATGGCAGACATCGTAGCTTCGGTGCCGGAGCTCACCATTCTGACCATTTCAATTGAAGGGATAAGTTCACACACTAATTCGGCAAGTTCGATTTCCAATGGTGTCGGAGCGCCGAAACTCAAGCCGTTTTGTGCGGTTTTCATCACGGCATTTAAAATAGCGGGGTGATTGTGTCCTAAAATCATCGGGCCCCAAGAACCTACGTAGTCGATATATTGTTTACCGTCCGTGTCATAAATATAAGCGCCTTGCGCTTTTTCAATAAAGACCGGTGTGCCGCCGACACCGTTAAAAGCGCGAACCGGTGAATTAACGCCGCCCGGAATAACATGTTGGGCGCGGGAGAAAAGTGCGGTTGAATTTGCCATCGTTTTTATCCTTAACTATACAAAAAAGTGCTTTATTGTACTGAAAAAAAGGAAGGTGAGTAAAAATATTTATGTAGCCTTTTGCCTTTGTGATATCCTTTGCGCATTTTATTTTCACGGGAAAACCTATGTTATTGACATTAGTTATTACATTTTTAGGGGCACTTTTAACGCTGCTCGTGATGCGCCCCGTTGCTATTCAAATCGGTTTGGTGGATAAGCCGAACTATCGTAAACGCCATCAAGGTGCAATTCCGTTAATTGGCGGCATTTCATTGTTTATGGGGAATCTTTGTTTTTATCTCATGCAGTGGGAGCAAACGCGCTTACCTTATCTTTATTTATTCAGTATTTTAGTCTTGCTATTAATGGGCATCATTGATGACCGTTATGACATTAGCCCTTTCTTGCGCGCAGGTGTTCAGGCATTTTTAGCCATTCTTATGATCGATATGGGGAATATTTACCTCGATCATTTAGGGCAAATTTTAGGGCCATTTCAGCTTACGTTAGGATCTATTGGCTTAATTATTACTGTGTTGGCGACCATCGGCATTATTAATGCTTTTAATATGATCGATGGTATTGACGGTTTACTGGGCGGCTTGTCTTGTGTTTCTTTCGCTGCAATCGGTATTTTGATGTATCGCGATGGGCAAATGGATTTGGCGTATTGGAGTTTCGGATTAATTATTGCAACGATTCCTTATTTAATGATGAATTTGGGGATTCCATTGGGACCGAAATTTAAAGTCTTTATGGGCGATGCCGGCAGTACGTTGATCGGTTTTACGATTATTTGGATTCTGTTGCTAAGTACGCAAGGCAAAGGTCATCCGATGAACCCGGTGACCGCACTTTGGGTGATTGCTATCCCGTTGGTGGATATGGTGGCGATTATTTATCGTCGTTTAAGAAAAGGGAAGAGCCCATTCCGCCCGGATCGGTTGCATGTCCATCATTTAATGGTACGTGCAGGTTTAACTTCCCGTCAGGCGTTTTTGTTAATTACCTTTGTCGCTGCATTGTGTGCCTGCTTTGGGATTTTAGGGGAAATTTACTACATTAATGAATGGATCATGTTCATCGCATTTATTATTCTCTTCTTCCTCTATTCTTATTCTATTACGAAAGCTTGGAAAATTACCCGTTGGATACGTCGCATGAAACGCCGAGCGGCTAAACGGGCGAAAACTAAATAGAGGTTAAAATTATCACTAAAATGTTAGAACAAAACAAAAAATAACCAGAAATTTTATAAATTATATTCATTTTGGTTAAAAAATAGCTAGTGATAGAATTTTACAAAAAAAAAGCTAGACAAGCACTTTCTAAACTTTTAATATACGCCCCGCAACGACGCTTCTAGCGCTCGTAGCTCAGTTGGATAGAGCGTTGGCCTCCGGAGCCAAAGGTCGCAGGTTCAAATCCTGTCGAGCGCGCCAAGGTCATGCAAGTTCAACTTATTAAAATATGGTGGCTATAGCTCAGTTGGTAGAGCCCCGGATTGTGATTCCGGTTGTCGTGGGTTCAAGTCCCATTAGCCACCCCATCGGCGAGTAGCGCAGTTTGGTAGCGCAACTGGTTTGGGACCAGTGGGTCGTAGGTTCAAATCCTATCTCGCCGACCAATTTAAATTCTGAGGTTTCTCGGAATTTTTTGTTCTTTAACAATCAATCAGACAAACTGTGTGGGCACTTGAAGATTTGG
>CAUPZK010000029.1:0-28041 GCA_963515835.1 uncultured Aggregatibacter sp. | reverse complement strand
GTGGCTTTAAACCAACGTGGGTTACCAACGGGATCATAATGCGGTAAATCCACAGCCGTTTCTCGTTGTTGATGATCTACGCTTAAACGAAACGCTAATTCGTCTTTCACGACAGGACCGGAAATCAGGGCTGCTGTTTGTACTAATCGATGATTCCCCATATTCAATTTCGCTGCGCCCTCCCATTCTTGCGTTGGGTCATTGCTGGTCATGACCACCGCACCGGCAATGGCATTACGCCCTTGGGCATAGCTTTGCGCGCCACGATAGATTTCCACCTGTTTCATATCCCACAGAGATTTTGTACCGAACGCCAGTTCGTTATAGCTAGACGTTCTGCCGTCAATTTGCATATTTAGTCGTGGACGTGAACCGGCAAAAAATGCCACCGCACCTACTGCCGGGCCGGACCCATCAACGCCGCGCACAGCAGGTAAGTCATTGCCCAAGCCGGTATCTAAAATATTCACATCGCGTTTTAATAATTGGGTCGCAGACAGTAAATTGGCTTCTCGTTTGAGTTGTTCAGCGGTTACCACAGAGGTGCTTGAACCGGTAGAGGATTGACTACGCTCGAATTTTTCACCGGTCACAGTGATTTCGTCTAGTACCGTGGTCTGTTTATTTTCTTCGGCATGAGTAGAAAAAGAATAGGCACTCATCAGGCAAAGGCTGATGAAACTGAGTCGTGGGGATAACTTGTTCATGGGTTCTCCTGTGCTTCATTTTTAAAGTTTACACTTTTTGCATTAAATAATTAATAATGTAAACCTAGCACAATCACAACACGAAAGTAAATAAGAATTTTTCTCAAATGTAGCATTTGACAATTAACTGCTTTCGGCTATGTTATTGCCACCTAAGGAGTGAACCATGAAAAAAGATACTTTTTTGAAAAAGGTTGCCACTGAGCTGTTTTATCAACAAGGTTGGAGATTAACGTCTATCGCAGAAATTTGTCGGGTGGCAGGGGTAAGTCGAGTGACGTTTTATAAATATTTCCCCACCAAGCAAGATTTAGTGAAAAGTATTTTTGAAGAACAAAAAAATAATATGCGGCGGGAATTTGACAGATTATTAGCCATAGAGGCAGATTTAGCCACAGTGATCCAGCAGATTTTGATAATGCAGCAAGAATCCATGGCAACGCTGTATTCTGCCACCGTATTACATGATTTAAATCATGATCAAGATGAAACCTTACAGGCTTTTTTTCGGCAAATGGCACAGGAAAAATATCACTATATGCACTATTTTTTCAGTACGTTACAACAACGCAAAAGCGTACGTGATGATTTTCCTGTGATTTTAATTGATGTATTGATTCAAAAAATGGATGAAATGATTCATTCTTCGGTCTTACAACAACATTATGCCGGCAAAGAACAGCAACTCTTTAAAGATGTGTTACAGCTTTTTATGCATGGTATTGCCTATCAGAAAAACGCTGCCTGATTCTTGAGTAAAAACATTTCAAAAACTAACCGCACTTTGGGGATATAGATCACTTTTATGCGGTTATTTTAGCGTTATGAAAAATCATTTTTTCAAATAATCCAACACAACCTGATGATGTTCTGTTGTTTTAAATTTATCAAATACCTGCGCAATTTTACCCGCCTCATCAATTAGAAAACTGATGCGATGAATACCATCAAAAGTGCGTCCCATAAATTTCTTTTCCCCCCACACGCCAAATTGCTCGGCGACTTGATGCTCTTCATCTGATAACAACGTGAAATTCAACTCTTTTTTTTCAATAAACTGCGCTAATCTTTTCGGAGCATCAGGACTGATCCCTAAAATCACTACGCCCAAGTTTTCTAATTCTACTTTGCTATCTCGTAAACCGCAGGCTTGTATTGTGCAACCGGGGGTTAAGGCTTTTGGGTAAAAATAAACCAACACTTTTTTACCTTTAAACTGTTCCAAAGAAACCAACTCGCCATCTTGATTCAGTAAAGAAAAGTGCGGTGCGTTTTCGCCAACTTTTAGTGTATTCATTTAAAATCCTCTTAAAAAAATAAAAAATTTCTTGCAAATTCAGGGTATTTTAGCGATCTTAAACAACCGTTAGCAAGCAAACACAACTCTTTTCCGGCAATGTAATTTCTTATTTAAACCGGAATCTAATAACAAAAAAATGGAGGCTTTTATGTCAAATCATCCTTTATTTCAGGGAAGCATCGTTGCATTAGTGACACCAATGGATGGCCATGGCGAAGTGGATTTTGAGAATTTGAAAAAACTGGTTGAATTTCACATTAATGCCGGCACGGATGCAATTGTTTCTGTTGGAACAACCGGTGAATCTGCAACCCTCAGCATTGACGAAAATGTAAAAGCCATCTTAAAGACCGTTGAGTTTGCGGCCGGCAGAATTCCGGTCATTGCAGGTACCGGTGCCAATGCCACTAGCGAAGCCATTACCATGACAAAATTATTAAATAATAGTGGTATTTCCGGTTGTTTATCTGTTGTACCTTATTACAACAAACCGACGCAAGAAGGCATGTATCAACACTTTAAAGCCATTGCAGAATGCACCGATATTCCGCAAATTTTGTATAACGTACCGGGACGTACCGGAAGTGATTTACAACCGGAAACTGTTGCCCGTTTAGCTAAAATCAAAAATATCGTGGGTATTAAAGAAGCCACGGGTGATATTTCCCGTGTGCAAAAAATCAAACAACTTGCCGGCGATGATTTCATTGTATTAAGTGGCGATGATGCAACCAGTTTGGAAGCAATGAAACTGGGTGCCGAAGGGGTTATTTCCGTCACCAATAATGTTGCACCTGCGGACATGGCACAAATGTGTCATTTAGCTCGCGAAGGTAAATTTGAAGAGGCTGAAAAAATAAATCAACGTTTAATGCCGCTACATAAAAATCTCTTTATCGAATCTAACCCTATTCCAGTGAAATGGGCCTGCTATAAACTAGGACTTATTCAAGAGCCGACTCTTCGATTGCCTCTCACCGTACTCAGTGAAAAAGCACAACCGTCTGTATTAGAAGCCCTAAAACTTGCCGGACTACTTTAAATTGATATCGGGATCTACACATAGATCCCGAACTTTTCCCTTTCTCTTCTGTCGAAAGCAGACTTTCTCACTCTTGATTACACGCCAAAAGGATATGTTATGAAAAAATGGTTACTCACTGCAGCAATGGTTGCCCTATTAAGTGCCTGTTCTGCCAGCAATGAAAGTAAACAACAAGCGGGCGATAACTACCAAAAATCAAATCCTGAATTGCCATCTTTCGCTCCACTCGCCAGTGGCGGTGTCAATTTACCGACACAAAGCGCGGAATATCAATTACCTCAAGTCAAAATTGCAAAAACAGAAAACGTGGATATTCGTCCTCCATCAATTCCATTAGCCATTATCAACGGTTCCATCACCCAATTTGATGGTGAACGTGCATTAATTGTTTATGAATCCAATAAAAAACAGGTGTATAACCTAAAACAAATTGAACGTTTACTGAAAGAACAAGAGATCGGTTATCACTTAGAAGGTAAGAAATTAGTGACTGATTGGACAGAGACCGGGCGCGTGGATGACTTAAAAAACACCCAAATACGCTATCAAATTGAAGAAGTAAATGCCCGCCAAGCCAATGCATTAATGGTTTCAGTGCTACAAATGAAACGCGATGACACTGTTTTCACACCAAGTTTTGCGGATAAACAACGTTATGCTTCTGACCGATTAAATCAATTCGTTGGAGAGCTTAACAGCACATATCAAAAACAACAGCAAGAACTAAGAGGGGTACAATCCTCACCCATTCAATCCGCCATTGCAACGGATTCTAATGGTCGTATCGCTTTGGTTTTGAATGCATCGTTTGAAAAAGCATGGCACCGTTTAGCTTCTGCATTACCAGCCTTAGGATTTGAAATCAGCGAAGAACAAGGCGCACGTGGCATTCGGGAATTGGTTTATAAACCTTTATCTCAGGAAGAATGGCTTCGCATCGGCACACAACTTCCTGAGCTAGAAAAAGGGGATTATCAAATGCAACTTGCCGCCGCCGGCAAACAAAGTGCGGTGGTTATTTCCGATGAAAAGAAAACCGCACTTTCCGGAAAACAAGCGCAGATTATTTATCAAGCGTTACAAAACGTCTTAGCAAAATAATTAACTACCCCATACAAAACGCCACTTTCTATTGAAAGTGGCGTTTTTCTTACCCTAAACATTGGTATAAAAAACGCGATCAAAAACGACCGCACTTTTATACAAATTACACTCGCTTACCAAAAATCGCGGTGCCTACACGCACCATCGTAGAACCGCATTGAATCGCAGCTTGCATATCGTCGGTCATCCCCATGGACAAGGTGTCGATTTGGGCATGAGGCAAAGCCTGTTGCAAGCTTTCAAACAAGGTTCGCATTTGACGAAACGTTTGTTCCTGTTGCACCACATCATCGGTAGGTTCAGGAATCGCCATTAAACCGCGTAAACGTAAGTGCGGTAGATTTTCCACGTATTTTGCTAAAGGCAAAATATCATCGGGTTGCACGCCGGATTTACTGGCTTCATTGCTGATATTCACTTGAATTAACACATTTAATGGTGCCTTGTGCGGTGGGCGTTGTTCATTTAAACGGTCAGCGATTTTTGCACGCTCAAGGGTTTGCATCCAGTCAAAATATTCCGCCACCAAGCGGGTTTTGTTAGATTGTAATGGCCCGATAAAATGCCATTCCAATTCAATCTGCTGTTGTTGGCAAAATTGAATTTTTTCAACGCCCTCTTGCACATAGTTTTCGCCAAATGCCATTTGACCCGCTTCGTACGCGGTTAAAATATCTTCAATCGGTTTAGTTTTAGAAACGGCAAGTAATTTGACCGCACTTTGAGTCTCAGAATGGCATTCGCATTGTGTAATTTGTTCCTGAATATGAGCAAGATTTTGCGCAATCATAAGGCGTCCTTGTAATAAAAATGGTGATTTATTTTACACCAACTAAAAAAGTTAGAAAATAATGCAAAATTCTCCGATTTCCGTTTGACAAGGATATGAAATTTCGGTATTTCTATATCCAATTTTTCACTATGTAAAATAAATTATGCGTCAACTTAACCGCACTATTATTATGTCAACCACCATGATTACCATTACGATGATTAATGGGGCGGGCTAGTGCGTTAAGAATAAGATTAATGAACCCGCTTCCTCTATAAAGCGGGTTTTTTTATGCAACTATTTTAAAGATCATACTCAGGAGAATATCATGCGCGTATTAAAATTTGGCGGCACATCATTAGCCAACCCGGAACGTTTTTTACAAGCGGCTGGGCTTATCGAAAAAGCTCATTTGGAAGAACAAGCCGCAGGTGTTTTATCCGCACCGGCTAAAATCACTAATCACCTTGTCGCCCTTTCTGAAAAAGCCAGTTTAAACCAACCTACCGATTCCCATTTCAACGAAGCATTAGATATTTTCTATACCATCATTAACGGCTTACATGCCAAAAACAATAAGTTTGACCTTGCCGGTATCAAACAACTGATTGATCAAGAATTCCAACAAATTGCCTCTTTATTAGAACAAATTCGTGAAGCCGGTAAAGTGGAAGACGCAGTAAAAGCGACTATTGATTGCCGCGGTGAAAAACTCTCTATTGCGATGATGAAAGCCTGGTTTGAAGCCAACGGTTATCGCGTACATGTGATCGATCCGGTGAAACAATTATTAGCGCAAGGCAGTTATTTAGAATCCTCCGTAGATATTGAAGAATCGACAAAACGTGTGAATGCCAAAGCCATTGAAAAAGATTGCGTGATATTAATGGCGGGCTTTACTGCTTGTAACAATAAAGGCGAATTGGTTTTATTGGGCCGTAACGGTTCCGATTACTCCGCCGCTTGTTTAGCTGCCTGTTTAGGTGCCAGCGTCTGCGAAATTTGGACAGATGTTGACGGCGTTTATACCTGTGACCCACGTTTAGTACCGGATGCGCGTTTATTACCAAGCCTGTCTTATCGCGAAGCCATGGAGCTGTCTTATTTTGGCGCCAAAGTCATTCATCCTCGCACGATTGGTCCGTTAGTGCGTCCGAATATTCCATGCTTAATTAAAAATACCGGTAATCCAATCGCACCAGGCTCCATTATTGCCGGCAATATCAAATCCGAAGAATTGCAAGTCAAAGGCATCACCAATTTAGATAATGTTGCCATGTTCAACATCTCCGGTCCGGGCATGCAAGGCATGGTTGGTATGGCGGCTCGTGTCTTTTCTGCGATGTCACAAGCCAATGTGTCAGTGATCTTAATTACGCAATCTTCTTCCGAATACAGCATCAGTTTCTGTGTACCGATTAAATCGGTGGATGTAGCATTGAAAGTATTAGAAAACGAATTTGCGCAAGAATTAGCGGCACACCAATTAGATAAAATTGATGTGATTAAAGATCTTTCCATTATTTCCGTGGTTGGGGACGGTATGCGAAAAGCCAAAGGCATTGCAGCTCGTTTCTTCTCTGCCTTAGCCCAAGCGAATATCAGTATTAATGCCATTGCGCAAGGCTCTTCCGAGCGTTCCATCTCCGCTGTGGTACCACAAAATAAAGCTATTGAAGCCGTAAAAGCGACCCACCAAGCGTTATTTAATAATAAAAAAATCGTGGAAGTATTTCTCGTTGGCGTCGGCGGCGTCGGCGGCGAATTAATCGAGCAAATCAAACAGCAAAAAGAGTATTTAGCAAAGAAGGACATTGAAATCCGTGTCTGTGCATTAGCCAACTCCAATAAAATGCTATTAAACGAAAATGGATTAAACTTAGACCATTGGCAAAAAGATTTGGAAAATGCCACTCAGCCATCTGATTTTGACGTGTTGTTATCTTTCATTAAATTACATCACGTTGTGAACCCGGTCTTTGTAGATTGTACATCGGCTGAATCTTTAGCGAGTTTGTATGAACGTGCATTGGCAGAAGGTTTCCATGTGGTTACTCCGAATAAAAAGGCCAACACTCGCGACTTAACTTACTACCATAAACTGCGCGAACTGGCCCATAAAAACCAACGTAAATTCTTATACGAAACCAACGTAGGGGCAGGCTTACCGGTCATTGAGAACTTACAAAACTTATTAGCCGCCGGCGATGAAGTGGAACGTTTTGACGGGATTTTATCCGGTTCCCTTTCTTTTATTTTCGGCAAATTGGAAGAAGATTTAAGCCTTTCCCAAGCGACCGCACTTGCCCGTGAAAAAGGCTTCACCGAACCGGATCCGCGTGATGACTTATCCGGTCAGGACGTTGCCCGCAAATTGTTAATTCTTGCTCGTGAAAGCGGCTTAGAACTGGAATTGTCAGATGTCGAAGTCGAAGGCGTTCTTCCAAAAGGTTTTGCCGAGGGCAAATCTACTGAAGAATTTATGGCAATGTTGCCGCAATTGGATACCGAATTTGCTGCACGTGTCGAAAAAGCCGAAGCGGAAGAAAAAGTTTTACGTTATGTTGGACAAATTGAAAACGGCAAATGCAAAGTGTCTATCGTTGCCGTAGGCAAAGATGACCCGCTATACAAAGTAAAAAACGGTGAGAATGCGTTGGCATTTTACACTCGTTATTACCAACCGATTCCGCTATTATTACGCGGTTACGGTGCAGGTAATGCCGTCACTGCCGCCGGCATTTTTGCCGATATTTTAAGAACCTTAAAGCACTAAACGGAGAATGTTATGCTAAGAGTCTATGCGCCGGCCTCCAGTGCCAATATCAGCGTCGGTTTTGATACCTTAGGTGCGGCAATTTCCCCGATTAATGGTTCATTATTAGGCGATGTGGTGCAAATCGAACCTATCGCCGCCGGCTTCGAGTTAGAAAGTGCGGGTTATTTTGTGCGTAAATTACCAAAGGAGCCGCAAAAGAACATCGTTTATCAAGCCTATGTGTTATTTAGCGAACAGCTCAAACTACGTAACGCAAAAGTTAAACCACTACGCTTAACCTTAGAGAAAAATATGCCTATCGGTTCCGGCTTAGGATCCAGCGCCTGCTCTATTGTTGCCGCCTTGGTCGCGCTGAATAAATTCCATGACGAACCGTTTTCTAAAATGGAATTGTTAGAAATGATGGGCGAGTTGGAAGGACGCATTTCCGGCTCCATTCATTACGATAATGTGGCGCCTTGCTACTTGGGTGGCGTGCAGTTTATGGTGCAATCACTCGGCAACATTTGCCAAACCTTGCCTTTTTTTGATCATTGGTATTGGGTCTTGGCGTATCCGGGTATTGAAGTATCCACTGCAGAAGCCCGAGCAATTTTACCGAAAAGCTATACGCGCCAAGATGTTATTGCACATGGTCGTCATCTGGGCGGTTTCGTGCATGCTTGCCACACACAACAGGAAAATTTAGCTGCCATGATGATGAAAGACGTCATTGCCGAACCTTATCGCGAAGCTTTGTTGCCTAACTTTGCCGAAGTGAAACAAGCGACGCGTGATTTAGGTGCGTTAGCCACCGGGATTTCAGGGTCTGGCCCGACGATCTTTTCCATCGCACCGGACTTGCATATTGCCGGCAAACTTGCCACTTACCTTGAAAATCATTATTTACAAAACAACGAAGGCTTTGTGCACATTTGCAAAGTCGATAATGCCGGCGCAAGAGAGCTTGATTAAAACACCGAAAAAAATCACCGCACTTTTGTCTTAAAGGTGCCAAACAAAAGAACAGGTTTCACATGAATTTATACAACATCAAACACCCCGAAGAACAAGTCAATTTTGCCCAAGCCGTACGCCAAGGGTTAGGCAAAGATCAGGGCTTATTTTTCCCTGAAAACATACCGCACTTAAGCAATATCGATGAGCTATTGGCATTGCCGCTAGTTGAGCGTAGTCAAAAAATCCTTGGTGCCTTAATCGGTGAGGAAATCCCGCAAGCACAGCTTGAACAAATGGTGCGCAACGCCTTCACCTTCCCTGCACTAGTTTCCAAAGTGGAAGACAATATTTATGCATTGGAATTGTTCCATGGTCCGACCCTTGCCTTTAAAGACTTCGGCGGACGCTTCATGGCGCAAGCCTTAGCCACCGTACGCGGTAACGGCAAAATCACGATTTTAACCGCGACATCCGGTGACACCGGCGCAGCTGTTGCTCATGCATTCTATGGTTTAGAAAATATCGATGTGGTGATTTTATACCCGAAAGGTAAAATCAGCCCGTTGCAAGAAAAATTATTCTGTACCCTCGGCGGCAATATTCGCACCATCGCAATCAATGCCGATTTCGATGCCTGCCAAGCTTTAGTAAAACAAGCCTTTGATGATGCAGAACTACGCCAAGCCATCGGCTTAAACTCGGCGAACTCCATCAATATTAGCCGTTTATTGGCGCAAGTGTGCTATTACTTTGAAGCAGCAGCACAATTACCAAAAGAACAACGTGAAAACTTGGTGGTTTCCGTGCCAAGCGGCAACTTCGGCAACCTCACAGCCGGATTAATCGCCAAAACCCTCGGGTTGCCAATTAAACGTTTTATCGCTGCCACCAACGCCAACGACACCGTTCCGCGTTATTTACACAGCGGAAACTGGTCTCCAAATGCGACCGTCGCCACCCTTTCCAACGCCATGGACGTTTCTCGTCCAAACAACTGGCCTCGCGTGGAAGAATTGTTCAAACGTAACGGTTGGGCATTGACTGAGTTACATTCGGCTGCAATTTCCGATGCACAAACAGAAGACACTTTACGCACCATGAACCAACTGGGTTATTTGTGCGAACCACACGGTGCAGTGGCTTATGAAGTGTTAAAACAGGATTTACAAGCAGGCGAAACCGGCTTATTCCTGTGCACCGCGCATCCGGCAAAATTTAAAGAATCCGTCGAACGTATTCTGGATTTAACGCTGCCGCTACCGGAAGCGTTGGATAAACACAACAAACTGCCGTTGTTATCCGATGAAATGGAAAACGATTTTGCGCAGTTAAGAGCTTACTTATTGAAATAAGGCGAAAAAGTGCGGTGACAAAATTCAACGGATTTTGACCGCACTTTTCTTATCACGATGACAACGCTAATCGCTTGGGGAAATATTCACACCCCCTTCCCTTTTCATGACATCCCAGCCGACCTGATTCCGGCAAATTTGCTGACGTTAAGCCACGGCAACCCGCGTATGCAACAACGTTGGCAATGTCGTCGTTTAGCGCATTTCTTGCTGTGGCAATTACTCAAAACAGCGGAAAAACCGACCGCACTTTTAGCTCAAATTTCACGTACAGAAACTGACCGTCCGCAATTTCCCTTTTCTGATTTCGATTTCAATATCAGCCATTCCGGTGATTGGGTGGCAGTGATTTTGCATATCAGCCAACCAGGCAAAAAAAGTGCGGTCGGAATCGACATTGAATCGCCTAGCAAAGAACGCCCTTATTTAGCCCTATTGGAACACTTTGCAAGCACGGAAGAAATCCACTGGTTTCAGCAACAAACTAACCCAACATCTGCTTTTTATCGCATTTGGTGCCTGCGCGAAGCCGTGCTGAAATCGCAAGGCGTAGGTATCGCAAAATTATCGGAAGTCACACATCAGCCTGAAACCTTACAAATCTTCTCTGCCCATTGTCCCCGTGGACAATTGTTTTTTACGGATGAACTGCCTTTTTATCTTGCCTTTTTTGTTAACCAAGAAAGCTCGACATTGCCTCATTTTTTAGCATGGGATGGTACGCATCTTCAAGCACAAAGGTTTGGGCATAAAATTCACTATAGCATAAATAACTAACCCTTTAAAATTGATAGACTTTCCCATTAATCGTTAGACTTAACACGTGATTTTGTTTAGACTTGCAACAATTTTTTGACAAATGGAGAAAGCAATGTCTTTAAATGGTTCAGATCAAGATCCTTGGAGCAAACCAAAGCAAAACGGGCAATCCTCAGGAAACCAGGGGCCCGATAAAAACGAAGGTCAGTCCAACTGGGATCGTTCTTCCAGCTCACAAAAAAAGAATGAACAATCACCACCGGATCTAGAAGAGATTTTCAATAATTTATTGAAAAAACTTGGCGGTAAAGAGGCTAAAAACAATCATTCCGGTGCGTCTAACCTGCCTTCCGGCTTAGGTAAATTATTACCAATTGCAATTGCAGCCGGCGTGATGATATGGGGTGCCAGTGGTTTCTATACCATCAAAGAAGCAGAACGTGGCGTCGTGCTACGTTTAGGACAATTCCATTCTATTCAACAACCTGGCTTAAACTGGAAACCGACTTTTATTGATCGTGTGATTCCGGTCAACGTTGAGCGTGTGCTTGAATTAAGAACACAAGGTTCCATGCTCACCCAAGATGAAAACATGGTGAAAGTGGAAATGACCGTGCAGTATCGTATCCAAAATCCTGAAAAATACCTGTTTAGTGCAATCAATGCCAACGACAGTTTGAATCAGGCTACCGACAGTGCATTACGCTATGTTATCGGCCACATGTCGATGAACGATATTTTGACGACAGGTCGTTCCGTCGTACGTGAAAACACGTGGAAAGCGTTAAATCAAATTATTGAACCATATGATATGGGTTTAGAAGTGATTGATGTGAACTTCCAATCTGCGCGTCCGCCGGAAGAAGTCAAAGAAGCCTTTGATGATGCGATCAAAGCGCAAGAAGACGAACAACGTTATATTCGTGAAGCAGAAGCCTATGCGCGAGAGAAAGAGCCGATTGCTCGTGGTAATGCACAACGTATTTTAGAAGAAGCGACAGCTTATAAAGATCGCGTAGTGTTAGATGCTAAAGGGGAAGTAGAACGTTTCCAACCGCTCTTACCTGAGTTTAAAGCGGCTCCAACAGTGTTCCGTGAACGCTTATATATTCAATCTATGGAAAAAGTCATGGCAAATACACCAAAAGTGATGCTGGATTCTTCCAATGGAAACAACTTAACCGTGTTGCCTCTAGAACAATTGTTAAAAGGTAAAAAATCCACTGGTTCTAATAGTGCTACTGTGATTGAATCCAATGAAAAACAACAAAGTGCGGTAACTTCTGCGCCTGTTTCACGTACTCACGAGCAAACTGCGCCACTCAGATCAATAGAATCGCGCACCGAAAATGGTCGTCAAGGGAGAATTAACTAATGCGTAAATTTTTATTACCTGTCATTTTCGTGATTATTGCCGTGCTTTATTCCAGCATTGTGGTTGTCAGTGAAGGCACGCGTGGCATTATGTTACGCTTTGGCAAAGTACAACGTGACGCCGATAATAAAGTGGCCATGTATACACCGGGATTACATTTCAAAATTCCGTTTATTGATACATTAAAAGTACTAGATGCCCGTATTCAAACCTTAGATGGACAAGCAGATCGTTTTGTCACCGTAGAGAAAAAAGATCTTTTGGTGGATTCCTACGTGAAATGGCGTATCAACGATTTCGGTCGTTTCTTTACCACCACCGGTGGTGGCGACTACGCCCAAGCAGCCAATTTATTGCGCCGTAAAGTTAACGATCGTTTGCGTTCTGAAATCGGCTCCCGCACCATCAAAGATATCGTTTCAGGTACGCGTGGTGAACTTATGGCCGGAGCTAAAAATGCGCTCAATAGTGGACAAGACAGCACCGCTGAATTGGGAATTGAAGTACTAGATGTGCGAATCAAACAAATTAATTTGCCGGATGAAGTGTCTTCTTCTATTTACCAACGTATGCGTGCAGAACGTGATGCGGTTGCTCGCGAACACCGTTCACAAGGTAAAGAAAAAGCTGCATTTATTCAGGCAGATGTTGATCGTAAAGTCACTTTAATTATTGCCAATGCAGAAAAAACCGCGCAAGAATTACGCGGTGAGGGCGATGCTACCTCAGCGAAAATCTTTGCAGATGCCTTTGGTAAAGAACCGGAGTTTTATAGCTTCATTCGCAGTCTTAAAGCCTATGAAAGCAGCTTCTCTAATTCTGATAACTTGTTGATTTTAAAACCGGATAGCGATTTCTTCCGCTTTATGCAAGCTCCAAGTAAGTAAATTTCTAACATGAAAAAGGGTATCTGAAGATACCCTTTTTTGTTGCCTAACAAAATCTCATTTCAATATTTACAACATAAAAAATACCTCGATTTTTATCGAGGTATTCAACTAAAAATACTTAAGAAATTGACCGCACTTTGCGGAAAATCATTAAGCTTGTGGATTCATGATCTCATCGAAGGTTGCCGCTTTTTCAGTGACTTGCGCTTTCGCTAACACCGCTTCAACAGCTTGTTCTTCTAATACTACGTTACGAATGTTATTCATTAATTCATTGTTTTTGCTGTAGTATTCAACCACTTCCGCCGGTTGTTCGTAAGCAGACGCGATTTCTTCGATCATCGCTTTAGCACGTTCTTCATCTGCTTTTAATTCGTTAGAAGAGATAACTTGCGCTAATAATAGACCAACTAATACGCGACGTTTAGCTTGTTCTTCAAACAATTCGCGTGGTAATTGTGCTGCTTGTTGTGCATTACCGCCAAAACGTTGTGCTGCTTGTTGACGCAATACATCAATTTCTTGTTCAACCGCAGAACTTGGTACATCAATTTGATTTTGCTCTACTAAACCGTCAATCACTTGAGTTTTCACACGAGTAGTCAACGCATTTTTCAATTCACGTTGCATGTTTTTACGAATTTCATTGCGTAAATCTGCAACAGATTTTGTGTTCGGACCAAATTTCGCGACGAACTCATCGGTTAATTCTGGTAATACCATCACTTCAACTTTCTTCAACGTAATGTCAAATTTCGCTGCTTTACCTTTTAAGTTTTCAGCGTGATATTCTTCCGGGAAAGTCACATCAATAGTGAATTTGTCACCGGCCTTGTGGCCAACGATGCCTTCTTCAAAGCCTGGAATCATGCGGCCTTGTCCCATGAATAAAACGAAATCGGATGCTTTGCCGCCTTCAAACTCTTCACCGTCAACAGAACCCACGAAGTCAATCGTTACGCGATCTTCTGCTTTCGCTGCATCTTGGCTTTCAGTCCAAGTTGCTTGTTGTTTACGTAACACTTCAACCATCTTGTCAACATCTGCTTCAGAGATTTCAACAACCGGTTTTTCTACTTTGATATTTTCTAAACCTTTTAATTCAACTTCGGGATACACTTCAAAAGTTGCGCTGAATTTTAATTCTTTGCCTTCTTCAAATTGTTCCACAGTAAAACCTGGACGACCTGCTAGGTTAATTTTGTTTTCGATAACCGCTTGGAAGAAATGGTTTTGTAATAAATCGCCTAAAATGTCTTGACGAACAGAGGCGCCGAAACGTTTTTCAATAATGTGTGGAGGGACTTTGCCTTTACGGAAGCCGTCAACACGTGCGTTTTTAGCAACGCGTTTTAATTCTTCGCGGATAGCCTGAACAACGGTTTCAGACGGAACGGTGATGGTTACACGACGCTCTAAACCTTGAGTCGTTTCAATATTTAATGACATTATGATGTTACCTCAAATTGATGCACTCGGCGAATGCTCACACCGAACACGTTATTAATAGAAAATAAGACGATGAATTATAACGGGACAAAGCCTTTCAGTCGAGGAAATGCACGATAAAAGCGTATAATTGATTAAAAAACGCTCGATTTATCTACACAAAATTAACCACGTGGATGATAGCGTTCGTGCAAACGTTTCAGGCGTTCTTTCGCCACATGGGTATAAATCTGTGTCGTCGATAAATCGCTATGCCCCAACAACATTTGTACCACGCGCAAATCTGCACCGTGATTCACCAAATGGGTGGCAAAGGCATGGCGCAAAACGTGTGGCGACAACATATCGCTGTCAATTTCCGCCAGCACCGCATAATGCTTGATCCGATGCCAAAAAGTCTGCCGTGTCATTTGCGTACCGCGGCGGCTAGGAAATAGCACGTCGGAACTTTGTCCATCCAATAGAATCGGCCGGGCAAACAGCATAAATTGCTTCACCCAATGGGTTGCCTCCTCCCCCATCGGTACGATACGTTCTTTATTGCCTTTGCCAATGACGCGTACCACTCCTTGATTTAAACTAATGCTATCGGTATGCAGTGAAACCAATTCCGTCACCCGCAATCCCGTGGCATACAACAACTCCAACATCGCTTTGTCGCGCAGTTCAATCGGCTGTTCCAAACTTTGCACATTGAGCAAATCCATGACTTGCTGTTCAGTTAAATATTTTGGCAAACGGCTTGGTAATTTAGGCGAACTAAGCACCGCACTTGGATCATCGGTGCGGTATTTTTCTTGATACAAATATTGGAAAAGCTTTCGAATAGCACTCAATAATCGCGCCGTACTGGTAGCTTTATACCCTTGCTCTACCCGCTCACCGAGAAACGTTTGAAGATCGACCGAATCCAAGCCAAGCAACGACAACTTGCGTTCACTAAGCCAATCGCAAAGTGCGGTTAGATCTAAACGATAAGATTGCACGGTATTGGGTGACAAGCCTTTGCCTATCCATAATTCATTTAGAAATAAATCGAGCAAAGTAAGATCATTCATGTTTAGCCCCGATGAAATAAAAAGGCTTCGACTTTACGTGGTGTCACCAGGAAAGCCAGCGCCGCAATGATGGCCATTAAGACAAATGTCATTGATGCTGAATATGGGTAAATCAAGCCGCCAAGTGCGGTCAAAATCGCCACCATCGCGCTATTTGATATGCCGTTATACAACGCTTGCAATTTGGAAATGTGCGACTGCGGTTGCGTGGTGATATAGCGTACCATGCCGTAATGCGCCACTGCGTACGTTAGACTGTGAAGTAATTGCAAAAGCCCGATGAGCCAAACCTCACTTGTCGCAGCAAGCCCCGCCCAGCGCACAATGCACGCCAAGGTCGCCAAATGAAAAAGGGTGCTGACCTTCCAGTTTTGCAGTAAACGGCGGGAAAAGAAAAACAGCAAAATTTCGGCAATCACACCTAAGCCCCATAGCAAGCTGGTTTGCGAAACGGAAATCCCAAGACTTGTCCAATACAACACACTATAAACATAATAGGCGGCATGTGAGCCCTGAATTAAAGAGGAAGCCAACAAAATTCGCAAGGTTGTGTTGTTTTTTAATAAATCCCAATAACCTACATTCGTGGTTGCCTGTTCCGAGAGTTCATCTTGCGGGGGAATTGTGGGTGTTACGCACTGCATCACCGAATACGCTAATAAAAGTGCGGTCAAAATCCAGACAATATTTTGCTCACCGAAAAAGCTAATCACATTGCCAAATAAGGTTACGCCAACCACAAAGGCAAGCGATCCAATAAGCCGAGCCTTACCGTAATCCAACTGAATTTGCCGCTGCCAAGTGCTTGCCAAGGAATCCGTAATCGGCATGCCTGCCGCGTTGACCATGGCAAATAACCCAATGGCAGAAAACAGCAGCCAAAAATTCTCCGCAACAACACTCAACCCGGCCATAATCAACGCGCCGGCAAGCGCCAACACACGCAAAGAATTGATCAACTGTGAAGCGCGTTTAATTAAACCGGAAAACAACAAACCACCGACAAAGCGAAAAACATAAGCACTTGCCAACACCATGCCGATCAGTTCTTCGCCATACTGTTGTGATTTCAACCAAACCGGGAAAAACGGCACGAATACACCATAGGCGCAGTAGTAGCCGAAAAAGCTCAAGGCGAGCCAAGTAAAAGGACGAACAAGCATTAGAATAAGGTTTCCATTTCTTTAGAACGTGCGACACAAGCTTGCATGGCTTGTTGCACGATGTCATTAAATTGATGTTGATTTAACACATTCAGCGCCGCTGCGGTAGTGCCGCCTTTGGACGTTACATTTTGGCGCAATGTCGATAAATCTACCTGCGGATTTTCCACCACCATTTTGGCCGAACCTAACATTGCCTGTTGCACCAATTCTCGCGCGTTTTCAGCGGATAACCCCATTTCAATTAAGCCTTGTTGCATAGCTTCTAAAAATTGGAAGAAATACGCCGGGCTGCTGCCGGAAGCCGCTGTGACGGCATGCATCTGTTCTTCTGACGCCACCCAAAGGGTTTTGCCTACGGCGGACAACAAATCCTGGGCAAAAGTGCGGTCGTTTTCTGAGGTGTTTTGGGCTGCAAATAATCCTGCCATGCCCTCGCCCACTAAGGCTGGCGTATTTGGCATCACACGCACAACAGCTTGGGCGGTTGGCAAAAGCGCAATTAATCTTGCCACGGAAATGCCTGCCGCAATCGAAATCAGTAATTTATCGGAAAAATCCACCGCACTTAAAGGGGAACATACTTCGGCTAATACTTGCGGTTTGACGGCTAACAATACGACCTCCGCTTGTACGACGGCGGCGACATTGTCCGTTGAGGTGCGTACCCCTTTTTGCGCAAACAACTCCCGTTTTTCTTCATTGGGATCGCAAACAATGATTTTATCGGCAGGATAAGCTTGTTTTAATAAACCAAACACGATGGCTTGTGCCATATTGCCGCCACCGATAAAACACACCAATTTATGTTGCATATTTCACCTTTAAGTAAGTTACAATAGCGCACATTTTACCTGATTAAGCATAAGGATCTACCATGTTTTGGTTCAAAAACGCCATGATTTACCGCCTGACTAAATCCCTTGACTGGTCGGCACAAATCCTCTCTACCGCCCTTGGGGGCAATCAATATCAGCCTTGCCATCAATCGGAACAAAGCAAATTTGGTTGGTTAGAACCACTTAAAGGCAGCGAACTTTTATATTTTGCCGTTGGGAAGCAGATTTTATTGCTCGCCCAAAAAGAAGAGAAAATTTTACCCTCTCATGTAGTGAAACGTGAATTAGACGCAAGAGTGGAAAAACTCGAACAGGCAGAAAATCGCAAGCTGAAAAAAGTAGAAAAACAAACCTTAAAAGACGATGTGATTGCGACCTTATTGCCTCGCGCATTCAGCAAATATCAACAAACCGCCATTTGGATTGATGCGGAAAATAATTTAATTTATGTGGATGCAGCCTCTGCGAAACGGGCAGAAGAGGTGCTGGCGCTGTTACGCAAATCCTTAGGATCTCTGCCGGTTGTGCCCCTTACTTTCGCCAATGATCCGGCACTTATCATGCAAAACTGGATCGCCCGGGAAAATACACCGGAATGGCTCGTACCGTTGGAAGAGGCGGAATTACGCGATAGCCAAACGAACGGTGTCATTCGTTGCAAACAACAAGCGTTAGATAGTGAAGAGATTCTTTCCTTGGTTCATTCTAAATTCGTCACCAAACTGGCACTGGAATGGGAAGAGCGTCTGTCATTTGTATTAAGCGAAGATTGCAGCCTGAAGCGGTTAAAATTTGCTGATCAAATTCGAGAGAAAAATGACGATATTTTGAAAGAGGACTATGCTCAACGCTTTGATGCGGATTTTGTATTAATGACCGGCATTTTGAGTCAACTCACAGAAAATCTATTGCACGACTTCGGCGGAGAAAAAGAGCGGTTATAATTCACAGAGAATTAACTCGCTGATTGCAGAAATAACAGAATAAAAAAGGGCTATTTAAACTAGCCCTTTATTTTTATTGAACGACTTCTGCCGTGTAATTTAACTTATGAATCGCGTTAATTAACTGTTCGTCGGTCACTTTAGGATCTTCTACCACAGTAACCGTAACGTCTTTAATAGAGGCTTTGGTGGAAATCACGCCGTCAATATTACGCAATTCTTTGTTCACCAAATAAGCACAAAGCTGGCAATTCATTTCTTTCACTTTCAAGACAATTTTCTTTTCTGCTTGTACGGGGGCTTCTTCTGCGTACGCAAAAGACAGGGCAAATAAAGAGAGCAAAAGTGCGGTGCATAATTTTTTCATTTTTTCGTTCCTAATCAGTTAACGCTAATATCCACGGTAAAACCGTTGGGTAGGTTAAGAAAAACAGCATGATGATAAACACAATCCAATACAACACTATGAGCTTTTTACGGGAAATGTATTTGCTGCAAATGATTTTTTTAGAAAACATTAACAACCAAAAGCCGTAAGCAAAAGCACACAATGACACAATAAGCATCGGGATGCGTAAATAATCATACTCACCAAAACCAATCAACCAGGTAGATGACACACCAAAGAGCAAATAAATCAAAGGTGCGATACAGCACAAGGTGGAAGCCACCGCAGCACTCAACGCGGTGGCAATCGCAATCCAAAAAGATTTATTGGAGTTTTTTGGAGACGTAGTCATATTTAAATGCTTTCGGATCAAAGGAATTTAACGGATCGCCGCCCACTTCAGCATACGGATAGCCAAAGTTGTTGATTGGTGCCAATTCCGGTTGTGGATATAACTCGAAGTCGCGTGCGTGATTAAAGCCGACCCAGTTGGCTTCCCAGTTACCGAATAAATATTTCGCGACCGCTTGAGTGTCTTTATCTTCCACGGATTTTTTCTCTGCTAAACGCATTTTTGCCACATCAGCAGAATCTACCGGCACCCAACCGAAGCCGGCAAGATAAAATTCTGCACGACAGTGTTGACCGCCACTCACATTCGCCACGCCATGTTCATCTGCGCTGCCGAATGCACCTTTGGAATATTTCCCCATTTTCTCCGCCGCACCTAAACGAATGCCGAAAATTTCACGGGCTGGAATTCCCGCGGCGCGAGCAAGTGCAACAAAAACAGAGTTAATGTCAGTACATTTGCCTTTTAAGACACCGGTGGTTAAGATTTTTTCCACATCGCCATCACCGCAACCTAAAACGGAATTATCACGTTCCATGTTAGCCACAATCCATTGATGAATTAATTCTGCCTTTTTCAGCGGATTGGTTTCAGAACCTACGATTTTATCCGCAAATTGTTTCACAATACCGTCAATTTTAATGTGTTGTGTTGGTTTTAAATATTCTTGTACATCGACGGAATACTGAATGTCTTTCGGTGGTGTGTAGTGTTCCAACGCACCTTTTACCATCGGCTCACGATCTTTAGTTTCAATCACCATAGTGACTTTCAAATCACGTTTTTGCGCCTCTTTATCCCAAGTCACAAACAAGGTTTTTGCACCGTATTTATTGTTTTCTGTCACATAGGCATCCAAATAATTGCCTTCAAAGTGAATGGATTTAACCTGTTGATATTCGCCGTTAAATGGCAATGGCACCCACAAATTTGCCTGTCCTTGCGAACCTTTCGGCGCAATTAAGTCGTAAGTTTGGGTGAATTCATACAGATGAGAATCGGTATTGTAATTAGGTAGAGAGGTATTGGCGTAAGCCATTGCGCTGCAAGAAAGCACTGCAGTTGCGATAAGATGCTTCATCCAGAAGACTCCTTAAATTAGATTGGAAGTTAAACTTAACATAAATCCACCGAAGTGAATGTGAACTATACTAATGAATTTCAGGAGGAAGCTCAATGCAAACTTAGATTATTTTTAAAAAGGGAAACTGAGGTGAAAATTTATTCGCAATTAAAAATTCAAACGTATTGAGGCATTCTAGTTGCAGTGGCAACATTCAAAACATTATTTTTTGCGACCGCACTTTAGGGCACAATGTCATTCTTTTAATTTTGCCGCAATCGCCTGCGCACAGGCATAGGCAGAACTCCAAGCCCACTGGAAATTGTAACCGCCAAGCCAGCCGGCAACATCTAATACCTCGCCGATAAAATACAAGCCTTGCACTTTGTTGCTTTCCATGGTTTTGGAGGAAATTTCATGGGTATCCACGCCGCCCATAGTCACTTCGGCAGTGCGATAGCCTTCCGTGCCATTCGGTACAAACTGCCAGTGATGGATTAAATTCACCACATTTTCTAACCGCACTTTGCTTAATTGGGCAATGGCTTCGTCTTGTATAAAACCTTGAGCAAGCCATAATTCCACCAATTTTTTGGGTAATAAACGGCTTAATAGGGTTTTTAGCTGTAATTTCGGTGAAGATTGGCGCAGTTCGTTTAAATGATGACGAATATCGTTATAAGGTAATAAATCAAGATGAATGCTTTCGCCCGGTTGCCAATAGTTGGAAATTTGCAGAATGGCAGGCCCGGATAAACCACGATGGGTAAAAAGCATTTGGTGGGTAAAGGTTTTGTGTTGATTGGTCGCGGCGACATCCAAAGAAATACCGGATAACGTCGCATAAAACTTATCGCATTCACGCCAAGTAAAAGGCACTAAACTTGCCCGAGGTGCAATCACATGAATGCCAAATTGCTCGGCGATTTGATAACCCAAAGGCGTTGCGCCTAAGCCCGGCATAGATAAACCGCCGGTGGCAACGACTAAATGAGTACAATACAATGTCTCACCATTTGCCACGACAGAAAATCCGTTTTCCGTTTTTGCCACCGCAGAAATGCTTTGTCGTAAGGCAATCTCCACGCCGTATTTTTGACATTCCGCCAGTAGCATATTGACGATATCTTCTGCCCCGTTATCACAAAACAGCTGGCCGAGCTCTTTTTCGTGATAAGGAATGCCGTATTCTGAAACTAAACCGATAAAATCCCATTGGGTAAAGCGTTTTAAGGCAGATTTTACAAAATGGGGATTTTGGCTGAGATAACGTTCTGAAGAAAGCTCCATGTTGGTGAAGTTACAAAAGCCACCGCCGGACATTAAAATTTTCCGCCCGACTTTTTTGCCGTTATCTAAAATTCTGACTTTGCCACCGCACTTTGCCAGTTGTGCAGCACAAAACAAGCCTGCCGCTCCGGCACCAATAATGAGTGTTTCAATGGCATGCTGGCTCACTGCAATTCTCCTTTTTGCATGAAATCGACCATTTTCATTTTCTGAATGATGGCACGACGATCCACTGCAGAATTGCCGGAATCCAAAATTTGCTGCCAATAATCAAGTGCGGTGGAATAATCGCGCGTTTTGAACGCTTCTGCCGCCAACAATGATAAGGCAGAGACTTCTTTTGGATCTTGTGCTAACGCCTCATCCAAGAATTGTTGCACCTGTGGTGTAATCTGTTGATTCGCTTGAAGATATAATGCTGTCGCCATCAGCCCTCGCGTAGTCGGCTTACGACCATCAATTTTTTCAGCATTGCCATAACAAACCAGGGCGCTATCAAAATCGTTATTTTGCATATACGCATCACCCAGCTTAATCCAGTTTTCTGCACTATTCGGATCTTGGCGTAATTTATCCTGAATTTTGCCGATAATCGCCTCGGTTTTATTTTCTTCCGTCGTTTCAAGTTGCTGATTATGTTGTGCGATTTGTTCCTGCTCACCTTGCTGTACACGAGAAAAGCGTTCCAAAGAAAAATAATACGCAAAAGGAATGGCAAGCAATAAAGCAAAAACGATCAATGTCGATTTAAGTTCAAATTTGACCGCACTTTTCTCTTTTAAGGATTGAAAGTGCGGTAAATTTTCCGCCTGTTTTTCCGGTTCAAGTGGTGATGAACTGCGGCTGGAAACCCAAATCAACCCAAACGCCACCAACAACAAACCTGCCGGTAATAGCCAAAGCAACGCCGTGTTCCATTGGAATGGCGGCTTATAATTGACGAAGTTACCGAAACGCGATGTCATGGCATCAATAATTTGCTGGTTCGTTTTGCCTTCATTCACCATGTTATACACCTCAATGCGCAAATCATAGGCAATGGGTGAATTCGATTCGACTAAGTTTTGGTTTTGACATTGCGGACAACGCAACGACTTCGCCAATTCCACGGCACGGGTGCGATCTGCCTGATTCTGAAATTCGAAGGTATCCACCATTTCAGCAATGGCATTCACACTGATCAATAAAAAAATTAACGCGAAAAATCGTTTCATGGTTGTAATAGCTGGTTAAGTTGAGGCACGAAAGTTTTTTGCCAAGTTTCCCGATCTAATAAGCCGGAATGACGATAACGGATAATACCGTTGGCATCCACTAAATAGGTTTCCGGCGCACCATCCACACCGAGTTTTAACGCCAATTCGCCACGGCTGTCATCAATGACTAGGGTGTAAGGATTGCCCATATGTTGCAACATCGCAATACCATTTTGTGGTTTGTCTCGATAGTCCACGCCCACGATAGGAATCTCTTTTGCTAACTCAAGCAATAATGGGTGTTCTTGCTGACAATAACCGCACCAACTTCCCCAAATATTGAGTAAAAATGGGCGTTTCGGAAAATCTTTTGGGCTAAGCGTTTGACGATTATCCAATAAATTTGCCTGATAAAACTCAGGCACAGGCTTATCAATTAACGCAGAGGCGATTTTTTTCGGATCTTGGTGCAACCCTGCTAACAATAAAACACATACGCCAAGTAACAATACTAACGGCAGGAAGAAAATCACTTTTCTATTCATCACGTTTTCCTCTTCGCTTCGTGGTCAATACAGAACACAATGCACCCAATGCCATCAATATACCGCCAAACCATAACCAACGAATCAGCGGTTTGTAATGAAGACGGAACGTAAACTCACCCTTGCCAAGCGGATCGCCCATAACAATATATAAATCGCCCCAAAAACCGCCAGACAGCCCTACTTCACTCATGGTCATGGTACGCACATCATAATAACGGCGTTCCGGCTGTAATTCGGCATACGGCTTACCGTTTTCTGCCACGCTAAACGTTGCCACTTCAGCCGTAAAATTCGGGCCGATTTCATTGGAAAATCGTTCATAGTGAAAATTAAATGCACCGAGTTGTTGGCTTTGTTGCGGCGATAAACGTACACCAATTTCACTACCAAAATAACTACTCATCACAGCGCCCATTGTTGCAATGGCCACACCGCTATGCGCAAAAATCATCGCATAGTGAGAAAGGCCTAACTTACGCCAGTTTTGCCATAATGTCGCCAATAACAACCAAATCGCTAAGGTGAGTAGGAAATAGGCTGTCCATTTAAACTGTAACGCACTGTCATTTTGCATAACGTGGTGAATGGCTACATAGGAAAGCAACAAAGACGGCAACAATAACACGGCACGGTTTAATAAAATGCGTTTATCCGCTTTTGCCCAATGCAAGCCGAGGGAAATCACCATGGCAACTAACACTAACGCAATCAGCGGAAGGAAAATACTGTTGAAATAAGGAGCACCAACAGAAATAGAACCCCAATTCATGGCTTGGAATAACATTGGATAGAAAGTGCCGAGAAACGTGCTGACGGTAGCGATGCTCAATAAAACATTCAAAAAAAGCACCGCACTTTCTTTGGAAAGCAACTTTAATTTCACAGATTGTTGCTGCATATTCGCTTTGAAAGCAAACAAACCGAGCGCCCCGACAGTCAACAGGAAGAAAATCACAAGCAATGCGGTGCCTCGCTGGCTATCGACTGCGAAAGCATGTACAGATGTCAATGCACCTGAGCGCACGATAAAGGTGCCGAGTACACTGAACGCGAACGCTAACAATGAGAAAAGCGTTGTCCAATAATTAAAGATGCCCCGTTTTTCACTGACAATTAAACTATGTAACAGTGCTAAGCCTAATAACCAAGGCATTAATGACGCGTTTTCTACCGGGTCCCAGAACCACCAGCCGCCCCAGCCGAGCTCGTAATATGCCCACCACGCCCCTAGCACGATGCCTAAGGTTAAAAATAACCAAGAGACCAATACCCAAACCCGCATCACGCGGGCAATTTGGCTTTCTAAATGTTGATGTAACAAGGCGCTAACACTCAGGGCAAAATTCACCGCGAAGCCAACATAGCCGAGATACAACAACGGTGGGTGAAAAATCAGCCCCACATCCTGCAACATCGGATTCAGATCTCGCCCTTCCAACGGTGCCGGAAATACGCGTCCATATGGATTGGAAAAAAAGACGATAAAAACCGCAAAGCTAAAACAAATTAAGCCTAAAATCACCAAGCTTTGTGCCACAAAAGTGCGGTCATTTTTTCGATTAAATAATGCAAACAGGACAACCCAAACGGAAAGTGAAAACAGCCAGAACAACATGGATCCTTCATGCCCACCCCATGTCGCCGCAATTTTGAAGAACGTCGGCAATTGAGAATTCGAATGGGCGGCGACATATTCCAAGGTAAAATCATCGACCGCAAAGGAATACGCCAAGATGGAAATCGCGGCTAACGTAAATAAGCCAAAGCAATAGCTTAATCCCCAAGCTAATTGGGTCAGTGCCGGCTTACGCAGCCAAAGCCCAAGTTGTGGAACAACGGCGAGCAGCAACGCGCTCATCGTAGCAAGAAGAAGAGAAAGAAAGCCTAGTTCGGGGATCATAAAATAATCTCGTGTTTTAGATTGTCATGTTGATTTTGTGGATGATCACTTCAGGTTTCGCCTGCATTTTATACCATCTCTTTAAGAAAGAAGAGGTTAAGAGGAGATATTGATGATATTGAACAACCTATAAGATTGAAATCACTTCTGCCAAACCTCCCCTTTTCCTCTTTGCTAAAGAGGGGAAAGTGAGATAAAAACGTTTAAAATGTTAACCGCACTTTACTCGTAGAAAAAACAAATCAGATTTCCTTCTTTGAGTCGCCTTTCTCTTTTATTTTTCTTTGCCAAAGAAAATAACACCAAACAAAAAGGCGTATTTTACTACGCCTTTTGATACAAACAAAAACCTTATCATGCGGTTGTAAGCTGTCCTGCGTACAGAATAAAGTAACGCAAGCATAACACCCCAATCAAGTCGAAAATCGACACAAGGATGATAAAATTCTTGTTGAATTTCAAACGATCGCTAACAAACATATTGGCAATCAACGGAATTAAGATACCGATAAAGAATACCCCAATCCAGAAGACTGCGCCCCAGAAGCCGGATAACGCATTATGTAACGCCACCACTTTTTGTCCGCCACCGAAGTAGAGTCCCACGAAGAAACAGATTAATAGACCGAGCTCGGTTACCATAATCGGCACTTCAAATTTATGAATGAAGTGTGACTCGTGGGAATCGCCTTTTAATTTACCTGCAATCAGGATAAATAAGAAGGTCGCAGCGATACCGGAAGAGGTTCCGGAGGCTAAGAAGAGCGCCGGTAATACCGGGTTATTCAACATCGGATAGCTAATCAACGCAGAAAGTAAGAAACCGGTATAAGCCCCTAGCACCGCAGCTAAGATGAAGAGAATAACTTCAACAGGGGAGATTACGCGTTCTAATACATTAATAATTTTACCGACAAAGCTAAGTTTTGGCATAAAACGTTGGATCAATGCCATAATATCTTCTTTGAAGATAACGACACACCAACAAACCAAGAACAGCATATACACTTGGAATAACATAACCCCCATAGACATCACAGAATTAAATTGATAGTTAAACATCAATTTCCAGAATGTCCAAGGACGCGCCAAGTGGAAAATCAACAAGGTTAAACCGATTAATGTCGGCACACTCCCCAATACGGCAGCGGCACGAATAATCCAGTTTTTGTTTGGATTTTCAAGTTTGTTACTACGTTTATACGCAATCGCTAATTGTACCGCACCGGAAGAAATACCAAGTAAGAACAAGTAGATAGCGATTGTTGAATCCCACACCAAATTAGGTGTGTGAAACGGAACAGGATAATCTAATGTCATCTTCTTGGCTCCCCGTGTTGGAATGGAATATGGTAAAGATTTGGTTGAGTACCTAATTCCACTTTAGTGCGATAAACCGGATTTTCTTTCACTTTGCGGGAAACTGCACTGCTTGGATCATTCATATCACCAAAGGTTAATGCTTTGGTTGGACAAGCTTCTACACAAGCCGGTTGTTTACCAGCTGCTAAGTTTGTATCACGACAGAAGTTACATTTATCTGCAGTACGGTGTACCGGATGAATGAAACGTACGCGATATGGACAGACGGCAATGCAATATTGGCAACCGACGCAAAGATCTTTATTCACATCCACGATACCGGTTTCAGGATCGATGAATGATGCCCCGGTTGGACAAACCGCCACACAAGGTGCATTCGTACAATGTTGGCAAGATTGACGGAAAAACTCGTACTCTTGATTCGGGAATTCCCCATAAGGTTCGCTACGTAGGATTTCCAAACGTGAAACGCCTTCAGGCACGTGGTTAGTTTCACGACAAGCATCCATACACGCAGTACAGCCAATGCACGCGGTTTCATCGTGCACCATCGCGTAGCGTTTCGGTTTATCCGCCTTTTCCTCTTTCGCTAAAGAGGTCACTGATGTTCCCGTCATAAGGATCAACGCCCCCATGCCGGAAACAAAGTTTCGGCGTGAGCAAGTTGTCATTGTTTATCCTTTTGTTCGGTTGATTGAGTTTGTTCTTTTTGCGCTTTACGTTTTTGTTGTTCACCGTGGCAATCTACACAAAGTTTCACACGATTTTTCGGTTGAATACCTTTCATTGCATCATCTTTCGGGTGTAATGTGTGGCAACTTGCACAAGGCAATTTCATTGCGTGAACATCATGCGCCCAAAGTTTTTCACGAAGTTTGTCCGGTTGGTGACAAGAGAAACAGACTTGGTTTTGTTCTTGTGCGCTATACATCGGTTTTTTCTCACCGAAAATATCGCCATCAAAACGCATCACGTCTTTTGCACCACGACGGTGATCTTCAGAAATATTGCCATGGCAGTTCACACAATTAATTGGTTTACCGTTATTCGGATTTTTCTGATTTAAATGCGCACCATGAAACTTACCGAAGTGTAATTCACCACCGGATTGATCCAAGGTTTGGTTTTTATCGACTTTGTCGAATTTATGGCATTTGGCACAGTATTGGTTTGGATCGCGTTGATTATCCAATTGCGGTTCGTAAGTAAACTTGTCCGCAGCAGACGGCTGACCTTCTGCTTGTGCGAGCATCGGTGCGGCGACCAATACTGCAAGCAATGCAAGGGCTTTTGCCGGTTTGCGGAGTAGAGACGTTAAATTCATTCTGATTACCTCAAATTTGTTTTTGAAAATGACCGCACTTTTATAAAGTGCACAAAAGTGCGGTACGTTTTTCTATTGTTTTGTTGCGGAATCTTCAGCTAATTTGCCATTGGCTTTAGCTTCTTTGACCCATTGAGGTACAACAGTTTCTAAGAATTCTTTTTTCGCTTTACGTTCTTTCT
>CAUPZK010000028.1:0-32295 GCA_963515835.1 uncultured Aggregatibacter sp. | reverse complement strand
TGTGACCCCAACATTATGAGTGTTGTGCTCTAACCAACTGAGCTACATAGCCATTTCTTTGCAATCATCTCATTGACTTTGCGGGGCGTATTATGCGGATATTGCCCCTACTCGTCAACCATTTTTTTGGGAAAATAAATAAAATTAGATCATTCGGATAGAGATTAAACAAATCGCGTTAATTTTATTCAACGCTTAGTTTACTCCTCTCTCAACCTCAATGACTTTTAGCCACTCCGACTCTCAAAAATATTCTTTTTGAGGACCGCACTTTCATCTCGAAAATTTATTCTTCAATTAAACGGCGCAATAAACTGCCGTCAAACAACGCACGTTTCACTAAGGCGAAAGCCCCTATCACATCTTCATTGCTAAGCTCTGATGCGACTAAGGGCGTGTTTTGGACAAATGCCGGTAAGGCATGGCTTTCCAAAGTACGACGAATGGCCGCAAATAAGACGTTTTTTGCCTGCGTAATTTCACCGGAAATCACGATTTTTTCCGGATTAAACATATTCACACTCATTGCCAACACACGCCCGATTTGCGTACCAACGTGTTCGATGAGTTCTGTGGCTACCGCATCTTGCTTGTTGCTGGCTTTGCAAATGGCTTCAATATCATGGGCTTCCAAAGAAAGCCATTTACTTTGGTAACCATCTTCCAATAACTCCGACATTTTATTTTCAATCGCCGAATTGCTGACCACCGTTTCCAAACAGCCCACATTGCCGCACATACAACGTTTTCCTAACGGATCCACCTGAATATGCCCAATTTCGCCCACATTCTTTTTATAGCCGGAAAAGAGTTCATGATTAATCACAATTCCCGCACCAACACCGCGATGAATACGCAATAGCAACGAATCGTAACAATCCTTTGTGACGCCAAAATAGTGCTCCGCAAGGGCTAAACTACGCACATCATGCCCGATATATGTGGGGAAATTAAAACGTTCGGCAACGTGATTTGCCAAGTCCCAAGGCGCGCTTAAGTCAAAGTGCGGAACCTGTTCAATCATGTTGCTTTTAACATCCACAAAGCCGGGAACCGTAATGCCAATCGCAATAAACTCACTGCTACGCTTTTGGTTTTCTTGAATAAATTCATCTAAGCGTTGAAACAAAAATTGTTCAAATGCTTGTGGCGTTGGGTAATTCTCAAGCGTAAAGACGGATTTATTCACTAATTTGGCGGACAAATCCATAATGGCTAAGGTTAAATGTTCCCGCCCGATACCCACTAAAATCGCACGAAAATGTTTATGCTCTGCCACAATCGAGGTTGCCCGACGCCCACCGGTCGATTCTTGTTGTTCTACTTCTTTAATTAAACCACGAGCAAGTAAATGGCGGGTAATTTTAGTCACACTGGCCGGAGCAAGTTGGCTCATTTCAGAAATTTGAATACGGGAAATCGGGCCTTTCTGATCGATAAGCTTATACACCACTGCGCTATTCATTTGTTTCACTAAATCAACGTTCGCGATTTGAGGACTGTCTCGCATTTTTTCTCCCGCAAAAGTAAGTTGAGTGATGTTAAACGGCATTTAAACACATTCGGAACGACTATTCATCGTCCATGCCTAAGGCTTTGGAAAAGGTTTGCAGACCCACCGCATTACCGTTTTTCACCATGGTTTGCATAGCTTTTGTCGGCGAATGGATCAATTTATTCATTAATTTATAACTTAATTCTTGTATCACCTGTTCCGCCTCTTCGCCTTGTTGTAAGGAAGCGATCGCTTTTTCCAGTAAATCTTGGCGAGTCAACTCCGCCTCTTCCCGATAGCGACGGATCAAATTAGAAAATTGATGGACTTTCAACCATGCAAAGAAATCCGCACATTCTGCCTGAATAATTTCCTTTGCCTGCTCAGAAGCTTGTTCCCGTTGGCTTAAATTATGTTGAATGATATTTTGTAAATCATCCACCGTATAATGATAAACACTGTCTAATTCCGCCGCACTTTCTTCAATGTCACGCGGCACGGCAATATCCACCAACAACATCGGATGATAGCGACGCATGATTTGCGCCTTTTCAACCATGTTGCGGCTTATCAAAATATGCGGACTGCCGGTAGAGCTAATCACAATATCCGCTCGTTCTAAGCCCTGCTGTAACTGTTCTAGCGGTAGGATTTGAATATTCGCCGTGGTATCCAATTTCTCCACGAGGGCTTCGGCGCGGGCTAAAGTGCGGTTAGAAATCACCATGTTTTTTACACCGTGGCGCAATAAATGACGACAAACCAATTCAATGGTTTCCCCTGCGCCCACTAATAAAATGGTTAATTCGCTCAGCGATTCAAAAATTTGGCGCGCTAAACTGCAAGCAGCGTATGCCACAGATACCGCACTTTCACCAATATTGGTTTCCGTACGCACGCGTTTTGCCGTGGAAAATGTTTTTTGAAATAAACGGGATAATTCACCGGAAATGGCTTGCTGTTCTTGTTGATAGAGCTGCTCGCTCATTTGGTAAGCTTGCTTCACCTGCCCCAAAATTTGTGGCTCGCCTAAAATCAATGAATCCAAACCACAAGCCACTTCCATTAAATGATTGACGGCTGGCAGGTTTTCATAAGTGTAAAGGCAACGCTGAAGCTCAGTTAAATCCAATTGATGAATTTCGGCAAACCATTGTATGGCTTGGCGAATCCAATGTTGCGTTTCTTGTGGCGGGACGGTTTTGTTGTGCAGATAAACTTCAGTTCGGTTACAAGTGGATAAAATCACCGCACTTTCGGCTAATTCAATTTGCCGAATATGACGCAAAGCAAAAGCACGTTTTTCGTCAGAAAAAGCGACTTTTTCCCGTAGGGCAACAGAGGCGGTTTTGTGATTTATACCAAGAACTAAAATCGTCATAAAAAATACATGAAAAATCACCGCACTTTATTATGTTGACACAACAAATACGGCAACATTTATCCCACTAAAATAGAAAAAATAGACATAAAAACGGGCTATATTCTAGCTGAATTGCCCCTGCTTGGGCAAATTAGCGCAAGAAAAAAGCCATTAATCTGCAATTTTATTGCGAATCATCAAATTTCTAAAACGTATCTTTTGCTTGGCGTAATTGGGTAAATTGCGCCAAATTGGTTGCTGTTAAAAACGGATTAATGTGTTTTTCCAAGCCGATCGTGGTGGGCAGGCTTGGTTTATTTTCAGCACGTAACTGCGCCACTAAAACGCGATGATTTTCCACCGCACTTTTGTTTGCCCAAACGTTTTGCACAAACGCTAAATTGCTTAACGTATATTCATGCCCAGGGCAAACAATGGTGTCATCAGGTAACGCCGCAAAACGCTGCATGGTGGCGAACATTTGCGTGTAATCACCGGTAAACACCCGTCCGCAACCGGCGGAGAATAACGCATCACCACAAAACAAATGCCTATCCACCCAATAACTCACATGCTGCGCCGTATGCCCGCCGCTGGGCAATACTTGAATTCGATAATGTTCGGTGGTAAGGTCGCCTTCATTCACTACCTGCGTCAGCCCATGTTCAGCGCACTCTGCCGGACCATAAATTGGGACTTGTAGAAAACGTTGTTTAAACGCCGCGACACCGTTCGTATGATCTGCGTGATTATGCGTGAGCAACAATGCTTCAACGGAAAAATGTTGTTCTTCCAGAAAATGAAACAGACTGTCGGTTTCTGGCAAATCAACAATGAGCAACGGTAAATTTTCCCGTGCATAAAGCCAAATATAATTATCGTTTAACGCAGGAATCGGAATTAACATAGGCCCTCGGAGTTACCATGATGTGGCGTGCTAAATATGAAAAGTCACTGGCGATGCCCAACGGTTGGCAACAACTGCCAAATGGGCGCGCTTATTATAACGCATTAAACGCGTATTTTGCCCCTTGGTTTACAAAAATTTGTGGTTATCAGATTCTGAAAATTGGCGGACTTAGCGCAGAAATTCAATGTAACTTGCCCTTGCGCCACCAAATTATCCTCAGCGAAAAAATAACGGAAAATTTGACCGCACTTTTAAACGATCATCATTCCGTGATACAAGCCAAGCTCACCGAACTCCCTTTTATTCAACAGCAGTTGGATGCTTGTGTGTTGGCGAATACGCTGAATTTTGTCCAAGATCCCCACCAAGTATTGCGCGAAACCCACCGCGTGCTCACCGATGACGGTTACCTGTTCCTCAGTGTGTTTAATCCGCTTAACAGTCTCTTTTTTAAATTAAAAACAGGCGACTTCCCCGCGCGTCATTATTGCCTTTGGCGGATCATTGATTGGTTAGAATTACTCAACTTTGATATTTTGGAACAGCGGAACTTAGCGCTTTCCACTAAAACCGCCGGTTGGTTTGCGCCGCTGACGGTTATCGTGGCGCAAAAACGCACCTACCCGTTAACGCTTAATCCGCAAAAAGTGCGGTCAAAAATCCCAACGTTTTTACAACCGGCAGAAGCGTTGAAACAAGCGGAAGATCTCTAGTCTTTGAAGAAAAAATAACGGTCAGAAAATCCATTTCTGACCGTTTATGTTTGTCGTGAGGAAAAAATTAATCTTCTTTACCTAAAATCTGGTTAATCTCACTTTTATATAATACCGCTTTAGCCCCATAAACTGCTTGTACGCCGCCACCGACTTCTAATACTTCAACGGCGCCTAACGCTTTTAAGCGTGGTTTATCCACTAATTTGACGTCTTTCACCGCGACCCGTAAACGGGTAATGCACGCATCCACATTTTCAATATTTTCTGCGCTACCTAGGGCATTGATGATCTCGTGGGCGTTTTCCGTTAAAGACGAGGTTTGTTGTTCCACGTTGTCTTCTTGCTCTTCTGCACGTCCCGGGGTCATCACATTAAATTGGGTAATTAAGAAACGGAAACTGAAATAATACAACGCCGCCCAACATACGCCGACCCAAATTACCGTAAACCAGTGGGTATTTTCATTGCCTTGCAAGATCCCAAACAACAGGAAGTCAATAAATCCGCCGGAGAACGTGTTACCGATGGAAATATTCAAAATGTCGGCAATATAGAAGGAAACGCCGTCTAAAAAGGCGTGAAAAACATACAACCAAGGCGCAACAAATAAGAACATAAATTCGATAGGTTCGGTGATCCCTGTAATAAAAGAGGTCAGCGCCGCACCGAGGAATAACCCGCCAATGGCTTTACGACGCGCTTTTGGCACGCAGTGATACATGGCTAAACAGGCTGCCGGTAAACCGAACATCATGGTGTCAAAACGGCCTGCAAAGAAACGCGTGCCTTCAGTAAATAAACCTTGGTGATTCGGATCCGCCAATTGAGCAAAAAAGATTTTTTGTGCCCCAACAATGGTTTCACCATTCACAATTTCCGTACCGCCTAATTCAGTGTACCAAAATAAAGGATAAATCATGTGGTGCAAACCTATCGCACCACATAAGCGCATAAGGAAGCCATAAAAGAATGTTCCGATTGCGCCCATGGAAGCAATATGTTCCCCGGCAGATAACAACCAATTTTGAAATGTCGGCCAAATTAAAAAGAAGATGGCACCGACAAAAATCGCCGCAAAAGAGGTGACAATCGGCACAAAACGTGAACCGCCGAAGAAGCCTAAAATTTGAGGCAATTGAATATTATGATATTTATTGTGCAATTTGACGGTAATCAACCCCATCACCAAAGCACCGATCACGCCCGTATCAATTCCTTTGGTTTCCGGTGAAAACAATGGAATCAATGCCGCAATCGTACCTGTCATGATCAAATAGCCGACGGTTGCCGCCAACGCTGCAACCCCTTTATCCCGTTTGGCTAAACCAATGCCCAAACCGATACAAAGCAATAATGCCAAATTACCAAACACCACCGAACCGGCAGCCGACATAATCTGAAAAATGCCTTGCAAAACTGAATGATCCAATAATGGATAGGCTTGCACAGTGGCTTTGTTAGATAATGCGCCACCAATCCCTAGTAGCAAACCGGCAGCAGGTAAAATGGCAATCGGCAACATAAATGCCTTACCAACCTGTTGAAGCTGTTTAAACATACGTTTTCTCCTTAATTTACGACATGGTTTATGCCCCAAATCCCACACTTGCCAGACTTGGTGCTTTCCCTTCAAAGGCAAAGTGCTTTGTGGAATATTACTTCAATAAATCAGTAAAAAATATGATGAAGATCGCATTTTGAAAAGAAAACCTGTTTTCTAATTAACGCCCTGTTTTAGATAAAAAAATCGGCACCTAAGTGCCGATAATATTCATTTATTCTTGCATGTTATGCCGTAATTTCACGAATATCCTCAGTTGAAGCATTATTCATCACGGATTCCACGTCTTTTTGTGCAGCCGCCTGTGAGGAATAATATTGGCTACGACCGATTTCTTGATGGTTAGCCGCTTTCAACACGAAATACGGTTGATCGCTTTTTGTCGTGCGAAACTCAAAATTTTTCTTATCTACGCCGTTTTTCTGCACGGAAGCAATACCGTTTTGCGCAGAGGCTTTGGTTTTGTAAAGCTCGCTGGTTAAAATCACTTGTCCGTTAGTAGCAATCAAATTGAACATAAATTGACCGTCTTTCGCGACTTTTAATTCATAATGTCCTTGTGCCATGTTTATTCCTCCTAGGGTTCATTCAATGGTCCGAAACGTCTACATTTAATTTGGTTAAAGAAGAAATGTTAGACGCTGCTAAATGTATAAAAAAAGCCTGCTTATCACAACAGCCAAGAATGGGAATATGCTAGAATAAGCCCTCATTGTGATTGGAGAGAACACTGACGGAGGAAACCGATATGGCCGGTATTTATCAATTAAAAGGTTGTATTCAAGATTATGCTTGGGGCGGCAAAAACTATATTGCCAACTTGCTGAATATCACAAGCAATCAAGCGCATTACGCCGAATACTGGCTTGGGGCCCACCCTTCGGCACCGTCACTGGTTATTGGCGTACAAAAGGAAATATCGTTGGGCGATTTTTTACAACAAAATCCCACCGCACTTGGCACGCAAAGTCGTCAATTATTTGGGGATAATTTGCCTTATTTGCTGAAAATTTTAGATGTTGCCAATCCCCTTTCCATCCAATTACACCCAACCAAAGAACAAGCTGAAATTGGCTTTGCGCAGGAAAATGCCACCAGCATTCCGTTAAATGATCCGAAGCGCACCTATAAAGACGATAACCATAAGCCGGAAATGATGATTGCTTTGTCCGATTTTTGGCTTTTACATGGTTTTAAATACAAAGCCGACATTCTTGATACGCTACGCCAACGCCCATCACTTGCGGATCTGGCAATAAAATTGGCCTCACAGAATTTAGCGGATTTTTATGCGGATATTATGTTGGCAACACAAGATCAATTAGTACAATGGCTGTTGCCGATCATTGATGCGCAACAAAAGGCTTATGAGCAAAACCAGCTTGCCATGCAAAATCCGGATTACTGGGTGCTTTACACATTGCACGCCATGAAGATTTCTCGAGACAAGTTAGATGCCGGCTTAATGAGTTTCTATTTGTTTAATCTGGTTAATTTGCAGGTTGGCGAAGGGATTTTCCAGGCAGCCGGCGTGCCGCACGCTTATTTACGCGGACAAAATATTGAACTGATGGCCTGTTCCGACAACGTGATCCGTGGCGGTCTAACGCCGAAACACGTTGATATCGAACAATTGCTGAAAATCATTGATTGTAGCGAAATCGTCCCTCAAATCATCGCGCCGGCACCTCAAAATCAGGTTTACACCTACCCGACGCCCATTGCCGATTTTGCTTTGAGCAATATGCCTTATGCTAAAAACACCGATATTTCCGACCGCACTTTAAACGGCACGATTCTCTTAGTCATGGCAGGCAAAATGACATTGGAAGCCAGACAACAAAAACTCACTTTAAAACAAGGACAAGCGGCGTTCATTGAAGCTGACACGGACTATCGCGTGCATGGCATGCAAGAAGGCTATGCCGTGCTGGCCGGATTACCGATTTAACATCGTTTTCATGAAAGAAATGCTTAACAACGATTTTTATGACCTCTGATTACATCACAAAAATAGGAACAACAATGACTCAACAAACGTTTATTCCCGGCAAAGATGCCGCTCTTGAGGAAAGTATTGAAAAATTCCAGCAAAAACTGACCGCACTTGGCTTTAATATTGAAGAAGCCTCGTGGTTAAACCCGGTGCCGAACGTGTGGTCGGTACACATCCGTGATAAAGACTGCCCACAGTGTTTCTCTAACGGCAAAGGCGCCAGTAAGAAAGCCGCGTTAGCGTCAGCACTCGGCGAATATTTTGAACGTCTTTCCACTAACTATTTCTGGACGGATTTCTATTTAGGACAAGACATTGCCAATGGCGATTTTGTGCACTATCCGAACGAAAAATGGTTTCCGATTGAAGACGAGGCGTTGTTGCCACAAGGTATTTTAGACGATCGTTTATTCGAACATTTCGATCCAAATCAGGAGCTGACACCAGAACTTTTGGTAGATTTGCAATCAGGCAACTATGAGCGTGGCATTGTTGCTTTGCCTTATGTGCGTCAATCAGACCAACAAACGGTGTATATTCCACAAAGCATCATTTCTAATCTCTACGTCTCCAACGGGATGTCAGCCGGCAACAGCCAATTTGAAGCGCGCGTGCAGGGATTATCGGAAGTGTTTGAGCGCTATGTGAAAAATAAAATCATCGCAGAAGCCATTAGTCTGCCATTAATTCCGCAAGAGGTGATGGCACGTTATCCATCGATTCAAGCCGCGATTGACAAGCTGGAACAGGAAGGCTTCCCGATTTTGGCATATGATGCTTCTCTTGGTGGCCAATACCCGGTGATTTGCGTCATTTTGCTTAATCCAACCAACGGCACTTGCTTTGCCTCTTTCGGGGCACATCCAAAATTCCAAGTGGCGTTAGAGCGCACCGTGACTGAACTGCTGCAAGGTCGTAGCTTAAAAGATTTGGATGTTTTTTCTCCGCCATCCTTCAACAATGACGATGTTGCCGAACACGCCAATTTGGAAACCCATTTTATTGATTCCAGCGGTTTAATTTCATGGGATTTATTCAAAGACACACCGGATTATGAGTTCGCCGATTGGAATTTCTCCGGCAAAGATACCCATGAAGAATACGACAATCTGATGGCAATTTTCCAAGCAGAAAAGAAAGACGTTTACATCATGGACTACAACCACTTAGGTGTTTACGCCTGTCGCATTATCGTGCCGGGCATGTCCGATATTTATCCGGCAGACGACTTAATTTACGCCAACAGCAATATGGGCATGGACTGGCGCGAAATCTTGTTAGATTTACCGCACTTCCACCACGACCAAGAAACCTACCAAGAATTATTGGATGAACTGGATGAGCAAGGCATTGACGACGCCACCCGCGTACGCGAATTTATCGGCATCGTGGCACCGAAAGCCAGTGGTTGGACAACCTTACGCATTGGTGAATTAAAATCCATGCTTTATCTTGCCTTGGGCGACTTGGAAATGGCTCTAGATTGGGCGAACTGGACCTATAACATGAACAGTTCCGTGTTCACGGCAGAACGTGCTAACTATTATCGCTGCTTAATCAATAGTCTGGAATTGTTTATGGATAGCCAACGTGATCCACAGCAATATCGCATGGTGTTCGAAAAAATGTATGGCAAAGACGCCGTGGCATTTGCGTGGAGCGCGATTCAAGGTGGCAATCCGTTCTATAACCTGCCTGCCAGTGATGAAACCCTTGCTAATTTTAGCGAACATCAAAAATTATTGGCGGCTTATGCGAAATTGCAAAAGGCAAAACGTGAAAATTGGCAGTAAAGTGCGGTCATTTTAAAAAATGTTTTTGAAGGGCGAAAAATATTCGCCCTTTTATTTTCCGAAAAATTTTCGTTCTGTGATCTAACACATAGAAATAGAAAGCGGTTCAAGCTATGATTTAACCAATGTTTTACATAAATTAGAGGAGGTTATTTATGCAAACTTGGACAGCTGAAATGTGGCAAGCCGCGTTAATCGGTTTGGTGCTTGGTTTTATTATTGGTTATTTCTTGTTACGACTCACAAAAGAGTCTGCTAAAAAACAAGTAAAAACCGAAGCAGAATTGCGTGTTGCAAAAGAGCAATTAGAAAGCCAAAAACAACAATTGGAAAAACATTTTGCGGAAAGCGCCGATTTGTTGAAATCTCTCGCACAAGATTATCAAAAACTGTACCAGCATCTTGCTCGCTCCTCTAATCAATTATTGCCTGAACTGAATGACAGTAACTTATTTCAACATAGTTTACCGGATGAAAAAGGCAACGTTTCTCTGTCTAAAACGGAAGATCCACCGAAAGACTATTCCGAAGGTTCTTCAGGTTTATTCAAAGCGGAAAGATAATTCAACAAACGCCCTTCAATTGAAGGGCATTTTATTGTTTCAATATTTATTTAAAAAACGCACCGCACTTTTCTTTTTCCTCATGAATTAAATAAAAAAACTGAGAACATTTAACTATTTTATTTGTCATAGTCATCACCGAAACTCATTGAGATTTCGTTTTTTATTTTTTGATTGGAGAACATTTAATGAAAAAACGTCATTTTGTTTTAACCGGTATTGCTCTCGGATTAAGCATTTTAACAACCCCAATGATGAGCCAAGCAGAAACACCTGTTTCCATCATAGCGGGACAACAACTCCCAAGCTTGGCACCGATGTTAGAAAAAGTATTACCTTCCGTTGTCTCTATTTCCGTTGAAGGAAAACAAAAAGACAATACTGCCCAAATGGATGATGATATTCCGGAAGAATTTAAATTTTTCTTTGGTCCGGACATGTTCGATCGTAACCGTGCGCCACGTAATTTCAAAAGCATTGGTTCCGGCGCCATTATTAATGCGGAAAAAGGGTATGTCTTAACAAACAACCACGTGATTAAAGATGCTGACAAAATTACCGTGCAATTACACGATGGTCGCGAATTTAAAGCGAAAGTGATCGGTGCTGATGAAATGTCTGATGTAGCGTTAATTCAAGTGGAAAATCCGAAAAATTTGACCGCACTTAAACTCGCCGATTCCGATAAATTACGTGTAGGCGATTTCACGGTTGCTATTGGTAATCCCTTTGGTTTAGGGCAAACCGTTACCTCCGGTATCGTATCTGCCTTAGGGCGCTCTATGGGTTCTGACAGCGGCACATACGAAAACTATATTCAAACCGATGCGGCAGTAAACCGTGGTAACTCCGGTGGTCCGCTCGTCAATTTAAACGGAGAACTGATTGGTATTAATACCGCCATTATTTCCCCAAGTGGCGGCAATGCGGGTATTGCGTTTGCCATTCCGAGCAACATGGCAAACAACCTTATACAACAAATTCTTGAATTTGGTGAAGTTCGCCGCGGTATGTTAGGTATTAAAGGCGGAGAATTAAATGCCGATTTAGCTCAAGCTTTTGATATCGAAGCAAAAAAAGGTGCTTTCGTGAGCGAAGTGATGCCGGGTTCTGCTGCCGATAAAGCAGGTTTAAAAGCCGGTGATGTCATCACAGCTATGAATGGACAAGCAATTTCTAGCTTTGCAGAAATGCGTGCCAAAATCGCCACTTCCGGCGCAGGTAAACAAATTGAGCTGACCTATTTACGCGATGGCAAATCCAATACCGCCAAAGTTACGTTACAATCAGACGAGCAAACCCAAACCACCGCCAATAGCCTATTACCGGCATTGGATGGCGCAGAATTGAATAACTACGATGAAAAAGGCGTGAAAGGCGTGTCTATTGGAAAAATCAAACCCAATTCTTTAGCAGAACAACGTGGTTTGAAAAATGGCGATGTCATCATTGGCATTAACCGCCAAAAAGTCGAAAACTTAGGTCAATTGCGCAAAGCCTTGGATAGCAAACCATCTGCTATTGCGTTAAATATCATCCGTGGTGACAGCAATTTCTATTTGTTAGTGCAATAAAGCATTTATCTTAAAAAACAAAAAAGGCGAATTGATTTCGCCTTTTTTTATAAAAACACCGAGAAAAATGACCGCACTTTCACTCGCCTAATAGCATAAAACTTTCCCGTAATTGCTGTAATTGATCACGTACGGCGGCGGCTTTTTCAAATTCCAAATCTTGCGCAAACTTATACATTTGCTGTTCCAATTTCTTGATTTGTTGTTGATATTCTTTCGGTGATGTCGGCACGGCATAAAGTGCGGTCGGTTCTGCCACCATTTTTCCGAGTTGTTTATTGGCTTTCGCTTTTTGATTGGCGCCCTGACCGATGTCTAACAATTCGCCCACTTTTTTATTTAACGCCTGTGGCACAATGCCGTGATCTTCATTGTATTTCGTTTGTTTTTCACGGCGGCGATTGGTTTCCGTAATGGCTTTTTCCATAGACTTGGTGATGCTGTCCGCATACAAAATCGCTTTACCATTCAAGTTTCGCGCAGCACGTCCGATGGTTTGAATTAAAGAACGTTCAGAACGCAAGAAACCTTCTTTATCTGCATCTAAAATCGCCACAAGGGAGACTTCGGGAATATCCAAGCCTTCCCGTAATAAGTTAATCCCGACCAGCACATCAAATTCGCCTAGGCGCAAATCACGGATAATTTCCACACGCTCCACCGTATCGATATCGGAGTGCAAATAACGCACGCGAATCCCGTGTTCATCTAAATAATCCGTTAAATCTTCCGCCATTTTTTTAGTCAGCGTCGTCACTAAAACGCGCTCATTTTTATCCGCTCTTTGACGCGCTTCAGAAAGTAAATCATCCACTTGAATAGACACCGGGCGAATTTCAATTTGTGGATCCAGCAAGCCGGTTGGGCGCACAACCTGATCGATAATTTCACTACCGGATTTTTCTAACTCATAAGGTCCCGGGGTAGCCGAAACATAGATGGTTTGCGGAGCCAAGCGTTCAAATTCTTCAAAACGTAGCGGGCGGTTATCCAACGCTGAAGGCAAACGGAAACCATATTCCACCAACGTTTCTTTACGGGAACGGTCGCCACGATACATCCCACCGATTTGCGGCACAGTGACGTGGGATTCATCGATAATTAAAATCGCATCAGAAGGCATATAGTCAAATAAGGTTGGTGGCGGTTCCCCCTCATTTCTGCCTGACAAATAACGTGAATAGTTTTCAATCCCCGAGCAGTAACCCAACTCATTCATCATTTCAATATCAAATTGAGTACGTTGGCTAATGCGTTGTTCTTCCAACAATTTATTCTCTTTAATGAAATATTCTCGTCGTTGCGCCAGTTCCACTTTGATTTTTTCAATGGCATCTAAAATGCGCTCGCGCGGTGTGACGTAGTGCGTTTTCGGATACACGGTAAAACGTGGCACGGCACCAAAGCTGCTTCCGGTGAGTGGATCGAATAAGCTTAAACGCTCAATTTCATCATCAAATAATTCAATGCGTACTGCGCGCTCATCGGATTCTGCTGGGAAAATATCGATAATCTCCCCGCGCACACGAAACGTACCGCGCTGAAATGCCTGATCGTTACGCGTATATTGCAATTCTGCCAACTTCGCCAAAATCTGACGCTGATTGATGATTGCCCCTTGTTGCAAATGCAACATCATTTGCAAGTAAGAATCCGGGTCGCCCAAACCATAAATAGCGGAAACCGAGGCAACCACGATAGTGTCTCGCCGTTCCAAAAAAGATTTGGTGGCGGACAAACGCATCTGCTCGATTTGATCGTTAATAGACGCATCTTTTTCAATGAAGGTGTCACTGCTCGGCACATAGGCTTCCGGCTGGTAATAGTCATAGTAAGAAACGAAATATTCCACCGCATTTTCCGGAAAAAAGGCTTTCATTTCCGCGTAAAGCTGCGCTGCGAGGGTTTTGTTTGGGGCAAGCAACATAGCCGGTCGGTTTAACTTTGCTATCACATTGGCAATGGTAAAGGTTTTTCCGGAACCGGTAACGCCCAGTAAGGTTTGGTGCGCTAACCCGTCTTCTAAATTTTCGGCGAGTTTGACAATGGCTTGTGGCTGATCGCCGGAAGGTTTGAAATCGGAATGAAGAACAAATGGCTTGGTGTTAATTTTCTCAGACATAAAGTGCGGTCAATTTTTACGGTATTTCTAAATGCCACGCATTTTAGCATATTTCTCACACCACATTGAGTAGTAAAAAATGAAGTTTTACACAGAGTTATATTTGTCAAGTAGCCTAAGTCACAAATTTATAAATTTTTTCTAAAAAATTCGCTAGATTTTTATTAACTAATTGAAAAATAAAAAAATGTCATTTTGCAATCAATTTTATATCGAATTTCAATGAAGCCTGATTTTATCGGGGATGGGATAGTTTTTAAAATAATAACTCACAAACTTATCCACAGAGTTTGTGGATAGAAATATCACATAAAAAAATAGAGAAATATTTTTTAATGTTAGGTGTTGACAACCCATAGGTGGATAAGTAACATACGCGACCTATCTTTTGATACCAAATTTATTCCTCCTTAGTTCAGTCGGTAGAACGGTGGACTGTTAATCCATATGTCGCTGGTTCAAGTCCAGCAGGAGGAGCCAATTTTTTCTTTTGGATAGTTTTTATTTGTCTCCTTTTATAAAAACTAAAGCACACCGAAAGAATTTGAGCCCATAGCCTCCTTATGGGCTTTTATTTTTTCTGCTGAATCCTTTTTCCTTACGTCTTCTTATCTCACAAATAATGCCGCACCTCCGCTTATCGGCAAGGTCGTTCCATAAATCAACGCTAACGCAAAGAAAATCAATATGATACCGGCAAGACATTTCGCCACCGTTTCTACATCTATGTTTACAAAAGGTCGACGATACCATTGCCCGATTTTAATCGCTGTTGAGCGAGCATAGCGCACCAACAACGCAAATGCAGATAACGTAATTCCCGTACCAAGTGACATCGCAAATGTTGCCACCATCCCCCAAGTAAATAAGTCCAGCATATAGGCAAGGAACAAAACAAAAATTGCACCGGAACAAGGTCTCATGCCGATACTCAAAATAATCAATACGCTTTCCTTTATATTTGTGCTTTGATTCAAGATGTCAGGATCCGGAATGTGTTGGTGACCACAACCACAGCTGGCATGATGTTCGGTAGGCCTTTCCGCAAAAACAATTAAAATTCCTACCGCACTTTTAGGGGCTATCTGCCCATCAAACCGTATCTCATTTGCGATACGGTGTTTAATTCGGTGGATTTGTGGCGTTTTCTTCATCTGTCGATGTTGTTTATACAACCGTTTCCCACTTTTCCAACACCAATTCAGTCCAAGAAAAATCACCAGAACATAAGCGGTTCGTTCCAACCATAATTGGCTTAAATTGAAGTAGGCGGAGGAAAGTTGCAAAATCAGCACCACAACAGACACCGCCAAAATGGCAACTAATCCTTGAGCTAAAGAAGAGAAAAAAGTGATTTGCATGCTACGTGCAAGCTTCGTTTGATGAGTTGCCAAATAGCCGGCAATAATAAACTTGCCATGCCCAGGACCTAAGGCATGAAACACACCATATAAAAAACTCACCAAAATGAGCAGACTGCCGGCATAAACGGGCTGTTGTTTAATGCCATGTAAATAGGCAGAGATAATTTGATTAAATTCCCGTTGCCAAAGTACAACATGGGAAAATAACCATGGAAACAAATAAATACAGGCAATTAGCAATATGCCTAACAACAGGAAATAAAATAAACGGGATTTCATGAATCTCTTAAAAACTATTTGCAAATTAACCGCACTTTTTGTGCAAACTGCGCGCCAAGGGTATCATCTTCGTTGCGTTGAGACTGATCTAACGAAGAAGCGTAAGTTTTGAGTTTTTCATTAACATCAGGCTCCAGCACTTCGCCATGGCAATTTTCCGGTAATTGAGAAAAATCGACAGCCGAATGAAAAGGCTGATCGTAATACATAGAAACATAATAAGTCGGATCGTAAGTACTTAATGTAAATTCGTTATCCTGCAAAAGCTGCGGTTTTGACAACATAAAATCAAAATAATATAACACCTGTGCCCCACTGCTCTTCATGCCGTAATTTTGTGGCTTCGCACTGTATTTTACTTTATTGCCTTGCTTATCAAATAAATAGCTAAAGTAATGCTCATTGACCACATTGCCGATAACCTCATCAATCAATTTCTGCAATGCTTTCTTGTCACCTTTCGCTTGTTTTACATCATATAACACAGCAGCTGAACTGGGCTCATCTAAAATCCATTGCATCGAAAACCCGACTAATTGTTGTTTATCAACCAACACCTTCGTTTTCATGTCAATAAACGCATGAGGATGCGCAAAAAGCGTTTGGGCACAAATTAAGGTTATAAAAAATAAGTTTATTTTTTTCACTGGATCACCTTCCCGGTAAATTTGACTTTGCCATTTTAGCATAAATAAAAATGCACCACAGTGCGCTCAAAAAAGCATCCATCATGAAAAAAATCACTCGTTTTTTCTGATTTATATCAAATAAACGTAATTTTGCATTTTGCTTCTCACTAAAAAATCGATAACATTCAACACCATCAAGTGATTGCTTGATATTCATAAAGTTCCTAAATAAAATAATCATAAATAGCTAAACTACTTTCCTACCTCTCTTCGGAGAGGTTTTTTTATGTCTAAAATTTTACTGCGATAAATTGGCACAACAGCAAACATCAAGTAGAATGAGCCACCTGAATTATGGCAATAATCTTTGTGATTTATTGTTTCTTTAGGGTCATTTCGCATGTCAAAACATCAATAAAAATGACCGCACTTTTCCCTTAACCAGAGAAAAATTATGTCAACACAATTCGTTTACACGATGCACCGAGTAGGCAAAGTGGTTCCGCCGAAACGTCATATTCTAAAAGATATTTCCCTAAGCTTTTTCCCAGGAGCCAAAATTGGTGTGCTCGGCTTAAACGGCGCAGGTAAATCCACGTTGCTTCGCATTATGGCGGGCATTGATAAAGAAATCGAAGGGGAAGCGCGTCCGCAACCCGGCATTAAAATCGGCTATCTTCCGCAAGAACCCAAACTGGAACCGCAACACACTGTGCGTGAAGCAATTGAAGAAGCCGTGGGTGAGGTTAAACGTGCGTTAACGCGTTTAGATGAAGTTTATGCCTTATATGCCGATCCTGATGCAGATTTCGACAAACTTGCCGCTGAGCAAGCGGAATTGGAAGCCATCATTCAAGCGCATGACGGGCATAATTTAGACAACCAATTAGAACGCGCCGCCGATGCGTTACGTTTACCGGATTGGGATGCCAAAATCGAACATTTATCCGGGGGTGAACGCCGTCGTGTGGCACTTTGCCGTTTATTGCTCGAAAAACCAGATATGTTGTTATTAGACGAACCGACCAACCACTTAGATGCAGAATCCGTGGCTTGGTTAGAGCGCTTCTTACACGACTACGAAGGCACCGTGGTGGCAATTACCCACGACCGTTATTTCTTAGATAACGTTGCCGGCTGGATTTTAGAACTTGACCGTGGTGAAGGTATTCCTTGGGAAGGCAACTATTCTTCTTGGTTAGAACAAAAAGAAAAACGCTTGGCACAAGAACAAGCGCAAGAATCTGCCCGCCAAAAATCTATTGAGAAAGAATTGGAATGGGTGCGCCAAAATCCAAAAGGTCGTCAAGCAAAAAGCAAAGCGCGTATGGCGCGTTTTGAGGAACTTAATTCCGGCGAATATCAAAAACGTAACGAAACCAACGAACTCTTTATTCCACCTGGCCCACGCTTAGGTGATAAAGTCATTGAAGTACAGCATTTAAGTAAATCCTACGGCGACCGCACTTTAATTGATGACTTGTCTTTCAGCATTCCGAAAGGCGCTATCGTTGGGATTATCGGGGCAAACGGTGCAGGTAAGTCGACCTTATTCCGCATGCTTTCCGGAAAGGAACAACCGGATTCCGGTTCCATCACTTTAGGTGAAACTGTCGTATTGGCTTCCGTAGATCAATTCCGCGATGCCATGGACGACAAGAAAACCGTGTGGGAAGAAGTTTCTAGCGGACAAGATATTTTAACTATCGGTAACTTTGAAATTCCAAGCCGTGCTTATGTAGGACGCTTCAACTTCAAAGGCGTGGATCAGCAAAAACGCGTAGGTGAACTTTCCGGTGGTGAACGCGGCCGTTTGCATCTAGCAAAATTGTTACAAGCTGGCGGCAACGTATTGTTACTGGACGAACCGACCAACGACCTTGATGTGGAAACCTTACGCGCATTGGAAAATGCTATCTTAGAATTCCCGGGCTGTGCCATGGTGATTTCCCATGACCGCTGGTTCTTAGACCGTATCGCTACACATATTTTAGACTACGGTGATGAAGGCAAAGTAACCTTCTATGAAGGCAACTTCTCCGATTATGAAGAATGGAAGAAGAAAACCTTCGGTGCTGAAGCTATTCAACCACACCGCATGAAATATAAACGTATTGCGAAATAAGCCTTTGTCGTTTAACCCCAGACTCCATTGAATCTGGGGTTGTTTTTTATATTTCCTCAGTATATTTACATGCCATATTTCATTTATTTCTCATTTTGTGATTTTAATCACAGCCAAATGAAATAAACCTCTATAAAATCAAAAAATATAAATATATAAATTATTTTATTCGATAAGCCAAAACATAGAGGAAACATCATGAAAAACATTGATTTATTAATTACATTAACTGCCCATGAGCGCGATTCAAATAATGTTACGATTGCTTTTACTGTCGGAATAAACGCTCTCGAAAAAGGCAAAGACACTGTCATTTTATTGCTTTCCGATGCCGTTCATCTCGGCGCTAAAGGTTACGGAGATAAAATCAATATTGGCGTACCGTTCAAACCGGTTCATGAACTCATTGATACCTTTATTGCAAAAGGTGGCAGAATTGCCGTATGTTCTTCCTGTATGCAACATAACGGCGTATCCGAAGAAAGCCTTTATTCTGAAGCAGAAATTGTGACTGCTAGCTTTATCACAGAAGCCTTATTTGTTTCACAAAGACAACTTCAACTGAATTAATCTTTTTATAGTATTTAAATAAAAAGCCATTAAACATCATATTTAATGGCTTTATACACATCAAATTGTTGAAACAGAGTTTATCTGCTACCTTCTTCAATCACACGTGGAAACAGAATATTATTTTCCGTATGAATGTGCATCATCAAATCATCCATAAATTCTTTAATGCCGCTATAGAGTGCACGCCAAGTATTGCAAGCATCTGCCGGTGGCGTTAAGTTATTGGTCAAGGCTTTTAGCACCTCTAAATGTTCGCCATGTTCGGCGTGTTCATGTTCCATCACCTGAATCGGCATTCTTGCCATGGCATAATTGCCCATCTTGATCATTGGAAATAAAATTTGCTCTTCTTTCATCATATGGCTGCTTAAATCGGCATAAACATTGTGTAATTCAGCTGCCACACCTACCGGGCAATCATCACGATCACCATGTACAGATTCTACGCGTTCAGCAAGTACAATAAGCTCTTGTAACTGAGCACGATGGCGCTCATGATAACGATGAATAATATGATCAATGATTTCTGCATACGGTGCAGTCAACCAACGTTGCTCATCATCTTGCTGTTTACTCTCTTGTAGTTCGGTTAAACGCGCTTCAATTTCCGCTAAATTTAAATTTTTCTCGGCAACCGCAGCACCTAAGGTATCCGCACCACCACAACAAAAATCTAGATCGTATTCACGTAAAAGTGCGGTAGATCCCGGAATCGAAATCGCAATTTCACTTAATTTCTTATCGGCAAAAGACATTCTAATTTCCCCCATAATGTGTTAATAACAAAAACCTAGCAAAATAGTAAACTATTTTATAAAAAGATAAAGCGCTTTTTCAAAAAAAGTGATTTTGTATGATTCAGGTCAAAAGCCATACCCTAAAAGAGTAAGACAGAAAAAAGAAAAAAACGGTATGCTAAATAACATCATTTTATTACTAGGACACACCATGAACCGTTTATTGACCACGCTATTTGCCGTATGGCTACCTATCTCAACCCTTGCCTTAGAAAAAGAAGCCCGTGAAATGCCGAAAGGCGGAATTGATAAAGCGCTATTGGGACAAATTTTATTTTTTGACAATAACCTTTCTTTTCATGGTGATCAAAGCTGCTCCAGTTGTCACAGCCCGGATACCGCCTTTGTTGACTTACGGGAAAACAGTGCAGACAAAATGGTCTCCCAAGGCGATGATCCGAAACTGTTCGGCACACGCAATGCACCAACCATGCTTTATTCCAGCTACGCGCCCGAATTTCATTATGATGAAAAAATTCAAGATTATGTAGGCGGTCAATTCTGGGATGGGCGAGCCAAGAACTTAGCTGAACAAGCCGGTGGGCCACCAATCAATCCGGTGGAAATGGGAATGCCGGACAAACTTTCTGTGGCTAAACGGATCTACAATACACCGATGTATTTCATGCTCTTAACCCAACATTATGGCGAAGCCACGTGGGACAGCGTAGATAGCGTTTATGCCGCGATGGAAGATGCCCTTGCCGTATTCCAAAAAGAAAAACGCTTATTACACCCTTTTGATAGCAAATACGACAAATCGTTGCAGGGTAAATATGCGATGACTGCGCAAGAAAAGCGTGGTCAGCAATTATTCTTTGATAACACCAAAACCAACTGCAGCAATTGCCACCAAGCGCAACAAGCTGAACACAAAGAAGAAACCTTCACAAATTATCGCTATTACAACATAGGTGTGCCGAAAAATCGGCGGTTAATCGCGCATAATCAGCTCAGCGAAGATTTTATCGATAACGGCTTGTTGGATAACCCAATGGTCAAGGGGGATCAACGCCAAAAGGGCAAATTTAAAGTACCAACTCTACGCAACATTGCCGTCACCGCACCGTATATGCATAACGGCGTATTTAAACATTTACGTACCGCGTTGGAATATTTCGATCATTTCAACAACCCGGCACGTAAACTCAACCCCGAAACCCAACAACCTTGGGACGCACCGGAATATGCCGCAACAATGAATCTGGAAGATCTTAAGGCGCCAGCGTTAAGCGATGAGCAACTGGATGACCTTGAAGCCTTTCTGAAAACCTTAACGGACGAGCGTTACGAAACACTACTCAAACAACAGTAAAAACGCTCGCTAAAATGACCGCACTTTTCTCTTCTCGCAGCATGAAAAGTGCGGTTAAAAATCCCGTTGTTTTTTGTTATAATCCCGCGCAATTTTGCTTCCAAGATTTTATTAATGAATGACTATGACAACGAATTATTCCGCCAACGAAATTACCGTTTTAAAAGACCTTGAGCCGGTACAACTCCGCCCGGGTATGTACACCGACACCACTCGCCCAAACCATCTCGCACAAGAAGTTATCGACAACAGCGTGGACGAAGCCCTTGCCGGTTTTGCCACGAAAATCGAAGTCATTTTGCATAAAGATCAATCCATTGAAGTGACCGACAACGGGCGTGGTATGCCGGTAGATATTCACCCGGTAGAAAACGTCTCCGGCGTAGAAGTCATCATGAGCAAACTGCACGCCGGCGGTAAATTCTCCAATAAAAATTACACGTTCTCCGGTGGTTTGCACGGGGTAGGGATTTCTGTGGTGAACGCCTTATCCGAGCGAGTTGATGTCACCGTTAAACGTAACGGCGAAATGTATAAAATCGCCTTTGAAAATGGCAAAAAAGTGGAAGACCTCACCGTTATCGGCACCTGCGGCCGTCGCACGACCGGCACTACCGTACACTTCAAACCCAATCCAAAATATTTCGACAGCCCCAAATTCTCTGCCAGCCGTTTGCGTCATTTACTCCGAGCCAAAGCCGTGTTGTGCTCAGGACTCGAAATTAAATTTATCGATAAAGTGAATGACACCGAAGACACGTGGCTTTATCAAGACGGCTTGAACGACTATTTAATGGAAGCGGTAAACGGTTTAGTCACCTTACCGGAACAACCGTTCATAGGTGAATTTACAGGCGAAAAAGAAGCGGTATCTTGGGCGTTATTATGGTTACCGGAAAGGGGCGAACTCATTGGCGAAAGCTATGTAAACCTGATTCCGACCGCACTTGGCGGCACACACGTCAACGGTTTACGTCAAGGCTTATTGGACGCAATGCGAGAGTTCTGCGAATTCCGCAATTTATTGCCGCGTGGTGTGAAACTCACCGCTGACGACTTATGGGATCGCTGCGCTTATGTGCTGTCCCTTAAAATGCAAGATCCGCAATTCGCCGGCCAAACCAAAGAACGCCTTTCTTCTCGTCAAAGTGCGGTGTTTATTGGCGGTGTTGTGAAAGATGCCTTCAGTTTGTGGTTGAACCAAAACGTTCAAACCGCCGAATTATTGGCGGATATGGCGATCAGTTCCGCCCAACGCCGTTTGCGTGCAGCGAAAAAAGTGGTGCGTAAAAAACTGGTCAGTGGCCCTGCGTTACCGGGCAAACTCGCCGACTGCAGCTCACAAGATCTGAATTTAACCGAATTATTCCTTGTGGAAGGCGATTCCGCAGGCGGTTCAGCCAAGCAAGCACGGGAGCGTGAATACCAAGCGATTTTGCCGTTGCGCGGTAAAATCTTGAACACGTGGGAAGTCTCACCAGAGCAAGTGTTAGCCTCACAAGAAGTGCATGATATTGCCGTGGCACTGGGCATTGACCCCGACAACGATGATTTATCTCAATTGCGCTACGGGAAAGTCTGTATTCTCGCCGATGCAGATTCAGATGGATTACACATTGCCACCCTACTTTGCGCCCTCTTCCTACGCCATTTCCCAAAACTGGTGGAACAAGGTCATGTATATGTGGCGATGCCACCGCTCTATCGAATCGACTTAGGTAAAGAAGTGTTCTATGCCCTCGATGAAAGCGAAAAAGACGCTATTTTGGATCGTCTCAAAGGGAAAAAAGGCAAACCAAACGTACAGCGTTTTAAAGGGTTGGGTGAAATGAACCCGATGCAATTACGCGAAACCACGATGGATCCGAACACCCGCCGTTTAGTGCAGCTCACCTTTGAAGCGCAAGGCGAAGAAAGCCAAGAAACAATAGAAACCATGGATATGCTACTGGCCAAAAAACGCGCTGAAGACCGTAAAAACTGGTTGCAAGCGAAAGGGGATCAAGTGGATTTAGCTGTGTAAGAAGAAAAGTGCGGTGATATTTTCAAACGCTTAAAAACATTTCAAAAATCAACCGCACTTTAAACCTCCCCTAGCCCCTCTTTACAAAAGAGGGGAAATTTGGCGAAAGCCAATAAATTAAACGAATATTATCGACATAAATAAAACGCAAAAATAAATCATGACTGACTCCATCAACTACGAAGGCATCGAACAAATGCCACTGCGCCACTTCACCGAAAGGGCGTACCTCAACTACTCCATGTACGTCATCATGGATCGCGCCTTGCCGTTTATCGGCGATGGTTTGAAACCGGTACAGCGACGCATTATTTATGCCATGTCCGAGCTTGGGCTGAATGCAGCGGCAAAATATAAAAAATCTGCCCGTACTGTGGGGGATGTGTTGGGTAAATTCCACCCGCACGGTGACAGCGCTTGCTATGAAGCCATGGTGTTGATGGCGCAGCCCTTCTCTTACCGTTACCCATTGGTTGACGGGCAAGGCAACTGGGGCGCAGTGGACGACCCGAAATCTTTTGCGGCGATGCGTTATACGGAATCCCGTTTATCTAAAATTTCAGAAGTGCTATTAGCGGAGCTCGGACAAGGCACCGTAGATTATCAACCGAACTTTGACGGCACCTTAGAAGAACCGCAATATTTGCCGGCACGTTTGCCACATATTTTACTCAACGGTACGACAGGGATCGCGGTGGGGATGGCAACGGATATTCCTCCGCATAACATTAATGAAATTGCTGACGCTGCAGTGATGTTGCTGGATAATCCGAAAACGACCTTGGATGACTTATTAACCGTAGTGCAAGGCCCGGATTTCCCGACAGAGGCGGAAATCATTTCGCCGAAAGAAGAAATTCGCAAAATATATCAACAAGGTCGCGGCGCTATCAAAATGCGCGCAGCATGGAAAAAGGAAGACGGGGAAATCATTATCAGCGCCCTGCCGCACCAAGCCTCGCCATCCAAAGTGATTGCGCAAATCGCTGAGCAAATGACCGCGAAAAAACTGCCGATGGTAGAAGATATTCGTGATGAAGCAGATCATGAAAATCCGGTGCGCATTGTGATCGTGCCGCGTTCGAATCGCGTAGATACTGATGCCATGATGGCGCATTTATTTGCCACCACCGATTTGGAAAAAAGCTATCGTGTAAACATGAACATGATTGGTTTAGATGACAAACCGGCAGTGAAAAATTTGTTGGAAATCCTCACTGAGTGGCTGACTTTCCGTCGCACCACCGTGACCCGCCGCTTGCAATATCGTTTAGATAAAGTGCTTGCCCGCCTGCATATCTTGCAAGGTTTGATGATTGCCTTTTTGAATATTGATGAAGTGATCGAAATCATCCGTCACGAAGATGAGCCGAAAGCCGAATTAATGGCACGTTTCAACTTAAGCGATGCACAAGCGGAAGCCATTTTGAACTTGCGCTTGCGTCATTTGGCGAAACTGGAAGAACATCAGTTGCAAGCGGAACAAGCAGAGCTGGAAAAAGAGCGGTCATCTTTGGAAGAGATTTTAGGCTCCGAACGTCGTTTAAATACGCTGTTGAAAAAAGAAATTCAACAGGATGCCAAAACATACGCCAGCCCACGCCGTTCGCCGTTGGTTGAACGCGCGGAAGCCAAAGCCATTGCAGAAAACGAAATGCTACCGACAGAACCGGTGACGGTGATTTTATCGGAAATGGGTTGGGTGCGTTGCGCGAAAGGGCATGACATTGATCCGCAAGGCTTAAGCTACAAAGCCGGCGACAAATATTTGGCGCATGCCTACGGTAAAAGCAATCAACCGGCGGTGTTTATCGACAGCACGGGGCGCAGTTACGCACTGGATCCGCTAAGTCTGCCGTCTGCCCGCTCCCAAGGCGAGCCACTCACCGGTAAACTTACCCTGCCGGCAGGCGCAACCATTGATCAGCTGCTCATTGAAAATGAAGATCAACCATTGCTCATGGCATCCGACGCCGGCTATGGCTTTATTTGTAAATTCGCCGATTTAGTCGCCCGTAACAAAGCCGGTAAAGCGCTCATTTCCTTACCAGAAAATGCCAAAGTGTTACCGCCATTAACACTGAAAAATCCGACCGCACTTTTGGTGGCTCTCACCTCCGCCGGCAGAATGCTGATTTTCCCAGTACAAGATTTACCGGAACTGTCCAAAGGCAAAGGCAACAAAATCGTCACGATTCCGTCCGCCAACGCCAAAGCGCGTTCCGAATTACTGGTACGGTTATTGTTGATTGAGGAAAATTCCAGCCTGGTCTTCCATTCCGGTAAACGTAAAGTAACCTTAAAACCGGAAGATTTACAGAAATTCCGTGCCGAACGGGGACGCAAAGGGACGCAGTTACCGCGTGGGTTGCATAGCAACGTGGACATCGAAGTGGTGACACCACAGGAATAAAAAAATAAGGGTGCCAATGGCACCCTTATTTTTTTAGGTTGAAGAACTTTTTTGATTTTCCTGCAATCTCGCTAACCCCTGACTAATCAGTAAACATCCTTTCCAGCCCCAATAGATTCTATGTTGTTGAATGAGCCCGTTTTCGATTTCCATCAATTCTAGAATATCAATTTGCTCGCCCTCATCGGTTTGCCTTGGATATTCCCAAACTAATAAACGCCCATTTGTGAGATAGTCACCACGCCGAAACCATTTGACCAACTCATTAGGACGACGCTTTGTCCCTTCCTGTAAGAAAAATTTAATCTCATCCTTGCCATTCAGTACGCCATTTGTTCTATCTAAGATAGCCGGAACCAAAGGACTTTCAAATACCGCATGATCCGCGTACAACGCAATTAACGCCTCAACATTGCGCTCTTTTGCATACTGGTGCCATTTTTCGTATATGTATCGAATCTCATCCATTTTATTGTATCCACTTAACCTTCTAATAACGCTAGACGCTCTTTTGCTTCCTCAGAAAAACGGCTTTTTTGTGCGATTAAATCTTTATAAATAGAAATCGCCATCGGTCGATTACGTTTTGTGCCTTCGCCTCGTTCATACATTAACGCTAAGCGGAAAATAGCCTCTTCATTACCTTGTTTAGCCCCTTTTTCTAACCACTTAAAGGCTTTATTAAAGTCTCTAATTTTAATTTCGTTATAGTACAGAGTACCTAAAACGAGCATCGCCTGTGAGTCATTAGCTGATGCGGTTTTCTCCAGCAAAGAAATGCCATGATTAAGATTCTTTTTTACGCCATAACCACCGGCGTAAAGGATGCCTAAATTGGTTACAGCAATTCTGCTTCCTTGTTCTGCGGCTTCGCTAAACCACCAATAGGCTTTTTCATAGTTCTGTTTTACACCTTCTCCACGAAAATAAAGTCGACCGAGGTCCAGCTGTGCACGTCGATCATCTTTCAATGCAAGAAGATACATCACATTAAACACGGAGGACATATCATTGCGTTGAAAAAAAGCTCGTCCCCAATCTCTTAGCTGATCATTCGTAAGTTCATTACGCAACAGTTTCCCACTGTCTCCCACAGCATATGCCACTGAAAAAGCCGGCGTTTCTACAGCAAGTGCAGAAAAACTAAACAAGCCGAGACCGATTGCAAAACGCTTTAACTGTTTTTTCATCATCTGTCTACAACGTGGCATAAAGTAAATTCGCAAAAAACAATAGGGAAATCCCCATTTCGGTGAAACCCACTTGTTTTACCGACATTTTTTTCTGTGGCAACCAAATGGCACGAATGAATGGCGGTACAAACGCCAATGCCATGAGATATTGTTGGACAAAAACAAATCCGAGAATACAAAGGGCGTGAAAACCAATAGATAATTTTAAATACAACGGATTTTTACGCTCGCGCATAACGGATTTCACATATAAAGTGGTTCCAATAAAAAATAAGCTCGGATACAGCGCGACCAGCCAAATTTTGTCATCAAAAGTGCGGTCAGAAAAATAATAGGATCCCATACCGGCAATGGCAAAAATCACAATACCTGCCAAATCATTTAAAAAAGCACGTTCATCTTTTTGCTTAACGTAATAAATACTGATCAACACGAACGGCAACATGGCTGCCACAAATAACACCGTATGCCAGTTATAAATTAATACCGGAATGGCAAAAATGATACAGGCAAAGAAATAAATCCACGACCATTTGATATACAGATCCAAATTTCTGCCTTTAAATAAATTCAGAAACGGATAAGTCATTAAATACAAGGAAAACCAAGCCAACAAAAAGAAAATATGTTGCCAAATCGGATGACTGAGCAACATTCCGTATAAAAATGGCATAAGCGCCATCACAATGGCACCGTGTTGATTCGAAATTAATAGTTTCATAAATCAGATGAATTATTGAATGGAAGGTCCATGAATTTTAGAGGTTTTTTGTGAGGATTGGTATAATCTCTGAGAATTATTTTTATTCAGAGGAAGATGATATGACACAAATTCAACGCATTGACACCAACGCTCGTCTTGCGGAAGCCGTAATTTATCAGGGGGTTGCTTATTTTGCAGGGCAAGTGCCGGAAACCAGCATAGAAAAGAATGCCTATGAGCAAACGAAAGAAGTCTTAACGCTTATCGACAAGTTGCTGGAAAAAATACATTCCCATAAACGCCGTATTCTAAACGCACAAATTTTTTTGGCGAATATGCAAGATTATGCGTTAATGAATCAAGCTTGGGATGAATGGGTTGATGTGCAAAATCCCCCGGCACGTGCTACCGTGGAAGCTAAACTTGCTGATCCTTGCTGGAAAGTAGAAATTGTGATCACGGCTGCGGTTTAATCCGCTAATTCCACCTCTAACAGCAACGGTGCATGATCAGAGCTTTCCGTAGGTTCTGTTGTGGCGTTCAACACATTCAGTCCACGCACAAAAACATGATCGAGCGGATTGCCTAAAAAGCGTAAGCGATGATCCTGTGCAAAAGACACTTCAACCAAACCGAATTCGGTGATCAATTTTCGGATAATCGCCATGCGATAACCGCTCCAAGAATTAAAATCACCGGATAACACAAGCGGGCCTTGATGTTGCGCCACCAACTGCATCAGCGTGCGAAGTTGTTCTTCATAAGCCGTCGGATACATTTCAAAATTAATCAAATGTACGTTGACCAATAACAGCGCCTGCCCATGAGCCAGTGGCACACTCATTGCCGCGCCCACTTTGGGAATGCGAATCCAAGGTTCGGATTTTGCGCCGGCACAGTAAAAGTGCGGTGCAAATTGAGAGAGAATTTCAACGCCGGATTGTTGTTGTAAATAGGCAAAGGCGCTGGCATAAAGTGCGGTAGAAAATCGCGATGAATATTGCGCGGCCAATTCTTGTGTGTTTAAGACTTCCTGCAATAGCAAAACATCCCGCTCTTGCGCAAAACGTTCCAGCGTCTCTTGCCAACCGGCATCTTGTCCTTTATGCAAATTCCAAACCAACAAGCGAAATGTCTTTTGTGTGATTTCGGGGAGAGGCTGCTCTGCTTGATAACACATTAACTCATCTTGTTTTTTTATCGGATGATAGGTGAGATTGGGTGTCGAGCTAAAGTGAATGTTGACGGGGGAGAAAATCGTTAGGCTATAAAAAAGATAGCCGGCAATTGCCACGACAAGTAAAACGAGAAAAGTGATGAATTTAAAGGCATGTTTTTTAAACATCATTACACCGGACGAATACTTTTCATATCAACGCTACAATCAAATTCGCGTTCTAATAATTGCAATTTAGGATCTTGCAATAAATCCTGTTTCGCCCGTTCCCGTAATTGGGCATAAATTTTACGGCGATAATCCGTCGGCGTGAGATACTGTTCGTCATCATTGATTTCAACAGTCAATGCAATGGTTTTCCCTAACACGTGTGAAATCGCCTGCTGTAGCAATTTGCAATGCTTATCTTGATTCAAATGCCCGTGGCTGGAACGCACACCCAATTTAAGTTCACTCTCGGTTTCCGTCCAAATAAAGGTATTTAACGCAAATTCTTTGGTGAGATTTTCCACGCCACTTTGTTCAATCAACTGTGCCCAGCGATCTTGTTCTTCCGTTAAATGGACAATTTTTTGCTGTAATTCCGGGGTGATGTCTTGCAGAATGGCAGCCTTGATGTCAGAAGGTTTGGGACCTTGTTCAATCTGTGCCAGTTCCGGATTGCTCCACTCCCAACGGTAATCTTCGCCTAGCACCTCAGAATCGTTTTCTTCTCGTTCTGATTCATTTGGATTTTCAGCCGCACTTTTGGTTTCCAGCGTCTCCACCACATGAGAAAGTGCGGTCAGTTTTTCTGATGAATGTTGTGCTAGGCGCTCAGACTTTTTTTTTTCTTGAGAAGGGCTGCTCGGCATCGCATCCAGTTGGTCTAACCCGTTTAATGCGCCAAGGACCGGCGAACTCACTAAGGGTTCTGCCAACTGTGGCGATTGAGGTTGCGCTACTTGAGATTGCGCAGTTTTCGCTACGCTTTCATTGGTAGCGGATTTTTTACGATCTTGATAATGGGCTTTTATTGCCTGAGAAACCACCGGCATTTCAATCGCCGGTGAAGCCGTTTGACCAGAAGATTTAACACGATTTTCCACCGCACTTGATGAATTTTGAGATGAACTTTCTTGCGTGCTGACTTCAACATTTAGCGGCTGACCAATGAATTTCGGATGAAACGCCAACGCACGCAATAACACCATTTCTGCGCCCATGCGCGCCGTCGGAGCCAAACTTAATTCTTTCCGGCCGCTCACCACCACTTGATAGAAAAACTGTACGTCCTGTGGTGCGATATGTTTCGCTAAAAAGCCAATGTGATCCGCTTCTGTTAACGAGGTCTGTGGTAATAATTGTTGCATTGCGATCTTGTGCAAATTTTCTGCAACTTCACGCAATAGCTCATCCCAATCCCCTGCCTTATTCGCCACGGCATCCACCACTTGCATGAGCTTTTCGCCATTGCCTTGTTGCAGCGCATAAATCATCTCAATGGCTTGGGTTTCATCCAACAACCCCAACATTTCATTGATAATATTGAGCGTTACATTGCCGTTACTCATTGCAATGGCTTGATCTGTCAAACTGAGACTGTCACGGAGACTGCCTTGTGCCGCATTGGCGAGTTTATCCAATGCCAACGACTCAAAAGGAATCTGTTCCTGATTTAGGATGTATCCCAAATGGTTGGCAATTTGTGATGGCTCCAAGGCTTTCAAATGGAACTGCATGCAACGAGATAAAATCGTTACCGGCAGTTTATGAGGATCGGTAGTCGCCAGCAGAAATTTCACATATTCCGGCGGCTCTTCCAAGGTTTTTAAGAGCGCATTGAAAGAATGACGGGAAAGCATGTGTACTTCATCGATAAGATACACTTTATAACGCCCTAACACCGGCTTGTATTGCACGTTATCCAACAGCTCGCGTGTATCTTCCACTTTGGTGCGGGATGCCGCATCGATTTCAATTAAATCGATAAAATTGCCTTCTTCAATGGCTTTACAATGTTCACATACGCCACAAGGCTCGGCAGTCACGCCATTAATGCAATTTAGCCCTTTGGCAAATAAACGGGCAATGGAGGTTTTCCCCACGCCGCGCGTGCCGGAAAATAAATAAGCATGATGTAGGCGATTTTCACGCAAGCCGTTAGCAAGTGCGGTCAAAACATGTTGCTGACCGACAACATCAGCAAAGGTTTTTGGTCGCCATTTTCTTGCTAATACTTGATAACTCATGCTTTATCCCTGCCCGTTTAGAAAATTAATGACCGGCAAAATTAACTAAAGTATAAGGTTCTACGCCTAAATTGCGTAAGCGTTGTTCACCACCTAAATCCGGTAAATTAATCACGAATGCGGCATGCTTCACTTCGCCACCCAAACGTTGTACTAATTTAACCGTGGCTTCAACGGTACCGCCTGTTGCCAATAAGTCGTCAATAATCAATACGTTATCATCTTTTTGAATGGAATCCACATGAATTTCCAAGGTGTCTTGTCCATATTCTAATTCATAAGATTGCGCAATGGTTTCTCGTGGCAATTTACCCGGTTTACGTACCAATACAAAAGGCACATTTAATGCCAATGCCACCGGCGCACCAAAAATAAAGCCGCGGGATTCTGTCCCAATGACTTTATTAATGCCTTTCTCTTTGCAATGTTGCACCATCAAATCGATTGCCGCGCGAAACGCCGCCGGGTTCTCAACTAAGCTGGTAATATCCCGAAAAATAATTCCCGGTTTTGGATAATCAGGAATGGATTTAATTGAAGAAGCAATAAGTGCAAGTTGTTTTTCCATTTTTTTACCTAAAAGTGCGGTTGTTTTTCCACGTGAATTAAAATGATAAGCCGGCGCGCATATTATCATAAATCGCTAGATTGCCGAACATTAATCATAAAGATCTTCGCCATTTTTTCGGGTGCGCAGAAGCTGTAAAATCCACACGTATTGTTCCGGAGTTTCGGTAACAAAACTTTCAATTTCTGCGTTCATGGCACGAGCAGATTGCTGCGGATCTTCACTCAGTGTCATTGGCGAATGAATTTCCATTTGGTATTTACCCAGCTGTGCGTTATAACGCGGAAACATGGGAATCACAACGGCTTTTGCCAACTTCGCCATTTTATTAATCCCCGGCAAGGTCGCTTTATAAGTCGCAAAGAAATCCACATACACGCTTTGTTCTTCACCAAAATCTTCGTCCGGCAAATAATACCCCATCTGCCCTTGTCGAATATGGCTCAAAAACGGTTTGATACCATTTTGGCGCGCATGCATTTTGCCACCAAAACGTTGACGTGCCAGTGTCCAAAGCCAATCCACCAAGGGATTACGATGCGGGTTATACATAGATGTCATCGGAATACCATGAGTGTGCAAAATAATCCCTGACGCATCAATCGCCCAACCGTGAGGCACCAGTAAAATCACATTTTTACCCTGCGCTTTTGCCTGTTTAATATGTTCAATGCCAATAAATTCACTACGTTGTTGCAAATGTTTTTTTGAACGCACCGCAATTTCGCCGATCCCTAACATCACTTGCGCCAATACCACAAACATGTCATCAATCACCTGTTCGCGGTGTTGTTCCGACCATTGCGGAAAGC